>JAGGYZ010000322.1 GCA_021162285.1 Candidatus Fermentibacteraceae bacterium | reverse complement strand
GGGCTTTTCAGTTACTCCGGCAGAAACGGATACAGCGAGTTTACTGCAACTGCAGCTGCAGCAAAACCTCTGGTCGCCGGAATAGTTGCAGGTGTTTCTGTTTCCGGTCACCGTCTGCAGATACAAGATTTTGGAAGCAGCTCTGCAGTTTCTGCTGATGTCGGTGTAATCGCCAGACCCTTCAGAGGGTTGTTTCTGGCCGGTTCTGTTCGCGGGCTGTTCAGTTCATCACTCACAGATACAGGTATGGGGGCGGTTCCCAGAACAGTTTCCGGTGCCGCAGGTGTTTCCCCTGTAACCGGAGTAACACTATCCGCCGGTGCTTCCGTGCATCAGTACACCGGCGGCGAGTACTCTGCAGTAACATCAGTGGAACCCTATCCGGGGGTTTCTCTGTTCTTTTCTCTGCAGACCCCTCCTGTACGGATGAGTATGGGGTTCAGTGTAGCCGTTTCGTCTGTCTCCATGCAGTACGGTTACGCAACCCACCCCGACCTTCCAGGCAGTCACCTGATCTCCGCAACCTGCGGTTCGGCTGCTTTTGATCCCCAGCCGATTGTGCTGCAGGAAACACAGCTGCAGGAAGAAGTCCCGGCGTTCCCGGTTAACATCAACACCGCCACAGAGCAGCAGCTTGTTACCGTGCCTGGTATAGGGCCGTCCAGAGCTTCAACAATAAAACACTACATAGAAAACTACGGGCCGCTTCAGTCCATCGACCAGATGCTGGATATTCCGGGAATAGGTGCCACTACCTTTGAAAATCTCAGGTCTTATCTTACGGTACAATGATTACAATACTTACAGCACTTGTGCTTGCCGCCGGAGGTTACGGCGACTTCAGAGCCAGAGCAGAAAACTCGTGGCCCGACCCTGCGGGAATAACACAGAACAAGTGGCTGGGCAGCTCACTTGTTTCCTATCAGAGATTGAGGTTTCAAAGGGGAATGTGGTCTGCTGTTTTTATCACTGAGAAAGATCAGGGAGAACAGTGGGCAGACCTGGTTACCGCCGGTGTGGGTTATTCCAACCTGCAGCGGTTCACTGCAGCTGCAGGATGGCTGCAGGTACAGTTTGCCCACGGACTGCTGCTGAGCCATCCGGGTCCATGGTCCGGGGCGGATCCCCTTGAACTCTCTAAAACACCTGCGTGGAGGCTGCGTCTGAAGCCTGTTGAAAGCCCCGGAGCCAGTGATGCCCGCCCTCTTACCGGGGTGGCAGCACAATACAGCTTTAACGGTGTAACGCTGTCCGGTGTTGCCGGCTGGTCCAGAATTGACCCCGGCACCTCTGGTCTCCATCGCAGTTTCAGTGAAACAGAAAACAGGGGGATCGTTGATCAGAAGCTGGCAGCAGCACGGGTGGGGTGGGGCCCTGCGGGAATTTCGTTCGCCTGTGTCAGACAGACAGGCGGTTCAGCTGCAGACACTTCTTCCAGAGCAGCAGCCGATTTTGTGTTTGAAACACAAAACAGTTCACTTACAGGTGAAGTAGCTGCTGATTTTGATTCTACATTTAATTTCATGGTTTCCGCCGGAACATTTCAGTCCGGCATCCGTCATGCGCTTACTGTAAGCAGGTACACCGGAAACTGGGTGCGCAGTGCAGGCGAGTTCGGGACCAGCCATCTTATAGGTGCCGGTTACGGATTAAGGTGGCATGCTGCACAGGGTGTTACTCTGGACGCAGGTGCGCTTGTTCTTGACAGAGAAGAGGATGACACTTTTAAGGCCGGAATTCAGCTTACAGAGAGAATACGAAGCAGAACAAATCTCACACAGCGGCTGAAGCTTACAGCCACACAGCAGGAAAACACACTTCGAGCCCAGGTTACCGCCTCCTGGAGTCCCTATCCGGATTTTACACTGAGCCTGAAGGTTCCTGCAGCATTTTACCGGAGCACAAGCGATCCGGACGAAAACGGTACAGGTGTTGAGGTGCGTTTGAAACACAGCCCTGTGCCTGCTCTGGATATCACTGTTTCCGCTGCAGCAAGCGACACAGATGGCTGGAACAGCAGGGTGTATGCGTATTCGCTTTCTTTTCCAGGAGAATTCGGATCAAAAGCTCTGTACAATTCTTCGGTACTTCTTCAGACAGAGGTTTCTGTACATATTTCAGACAGTGCCACGCTGCGGGTAAAAGCAGGGTGGTTCAACATGCAGAACGCCGTGTCTATCGGCAGCGGCAGCAGTGAAACACAGGGGTCATCCAGAACATCTGCAGGAATGCAGCTTGACTGGGAGTTTTAAAAGGAGAACAGATGAGACCTTCATGGGATCAGTATTTCCTCAAGCTGGCTATGCTGGCCAGTGAAAGAGCTACCTGTCCCAGAATGCATTGCG
Source organism: Candidatus Fermentibacteraceae bacterium (assembly GCA_021162285.1). Lineage (GTDB taxonomy): Bacteria > Fermentibacterota > Fermentibacteria > Fermentibacterales > JCC-6 > Sabulitectum. The sequence goes on along the minus strand of JAGGYZ010000322.1, from coordinate 15,002 downwards.
GATGTGTTCTGGTAAAACACAAACATGTACTTGCAACAGGTTACAACGGGTCTCTTCCCGGGCTTCCGCACTGTGAGGATGTGGGATGTCTTATCGTAGACAACCACTGCATCAGAACAAACCATGCAGAGATGAATGCTCTCATGCAGGCGGCAAAGAACGGTGTTTCCATTAACGGAGCCACTGCGTATGTAACAAATATGCCATGTACAACATGCGCAAAAGCTCTTATAGCAGCAGGAATAAAAAGGGTGGTTGTATTCAGTGACTACCATTCCACATACGCGGAGATGTTTTTCAAAGATGCAGATGTCCGCCTTGACCGACAGGCCATGCCGGGCAAGGTCATCACCTATGATATCAACAGTTTTTCCAGTGCAAAAAAGTTTGAAGAATCAGATCACGACAGTTAACAGACTAGAGAGGCCACTCAATGCTGAAGTATGTGTTTGGACCTGTGCCATCCAGAAGACTGGGAATTTCTCTGGGTGTAGACCTTGTTCCCAGTAAAATCTGCTCGTTTGATTGTGTCTACTGTGAGTGCGGAGCAACAACAAAACTTACGTCACAAAGAAAAGAGTATGTGCCTGTAGAACAGGTGAAACAGGAAATCGCCTCTTTTCTGAACAGCAATCCTCCGCCGGAATACATTACCCTGTCCGGTTCCGGTGAGCCCACTTTGAATGTCGGATTCGGGGAGGTCATCAGGTTTGTATCTTCAGGCTGGCCGGAGATTCCTGTGGCGGTTCTTACAAACGGAAGCCTGTTGTACCGTCCGGATGTAAGGAAAGATCTCATGCAGGCAGACCTGGTTCTACCTTCTCTCGATGCCGGGTCACAGAAGGTCTTCTCAAGAATCAATGTTCCTGTGCGGGGTATGGATATCGGGGAGTACACACAGGGTCTTGTGGATTTTCGCACAGAGTTTCCCGGGGAAATCTGGCTGGAAACACTTATTCTTCCCGGGTACAACGATTCAGATGAAGAGCTGGACCTGATGAAAGCAGCCTTTCAGAGAATATCACCAGACCGCATACAGATAAACACCCTTGACCGTCCAGGGCGCATGCCCGGGTTGAAGGCTGCTTCCATGGAAGAGCTTGAACGGATAAAGAACTACTGGAACCTCAGTGCTACAGAGATAATCGCCCCTGCTCAGACCAGAAAAGAGGTGCAGTCTTACAGCTCAAACATTGAAGAAACCATTCTGGGTACAGTAACAAGAAGACCCTGCACGGTTCAGGACCTTTCTTCTGTGCTGGGACTCCATGTAAACGAGGTTAACAAATATCTTGCTGTCATGGAAGAGCAGGGAATCATAAAGCAACTGCGTCAGAAGCGGGGTATTTTTTATACGGTGCAGGGATAAATGTCAGTGAACAAACGCTTTGATGAATGCCCAGGTGTTTGAGGTCAGGCAGCAGCGGGAGAGGTTATCTGCCACGAGTGTTGTGTGCAGGTTCTTGCAGTAAGTACAGGCGAAATGAATGTAGAATCAGTAGCAGTCGGAAAACCAGCCTGGCTTCAAGTGAATGAAGGAAGAGCATACTTTACCCAGCTGACCACTGGTATTGCAGGAAACTGCAAATACCTTTTTCGAATTTGCGATTGCTGCTTTAACAGCAGGAGTGAAATCACCATCGGCGGAGAGAAGATAAGCGGTGTCATATTCATTTCTCTCAGCCATAACAGCTATGTCGACTGCAAGCATGACATCTACGGCTTTTTCCACCAAAACAGTGGAATTGTTGTATCTTGCAGCAAGCTTTGTTAAATCGTGAAAAACGGACTTGTCGATTCGAACACTTAGAGAGTTAAGATAGGCGGTTAGTTCTGCTGTTGCTGGATTTGAGTACGGTCTGCGTTCTAATCTTCCAGTGAATATCATGATTCTAGGGTCTTGACGACGTATATTTGAGAAAAACCTTCTTTGTCCTGCATACTGTGCTGGAGATTCTTTTTGTGATACTTGACCAATGTAGTATCTCGTTTCCTGCCAATCTCGAGGACCAACAAGTTTTGAGCATATTGATGCATAGTTCAGGTTTCCAGGTTGGCTGATGCCATTCTCTTTCAGAGAGTGATACCAGTTATTCCCATCAATGAAAAGAACTGCACGATCAGGCATGTCTCTACCTTCTAAAACGAAAACCCCGGCGTGTGGTTGCCCAGACACCGGGGGAGATAAATAATACGTCCCCTTAAGGCCGTACAGGCTAATAATATGATTCACCATCTGATTGTCAAGTTCTTAGATTGTCTCTCAGTACTTTTTTGCAGGGCAGTTTGATAAGTGTATAATGCCGGGTGTGTTTTATACGGTGCAGGGATAAATGTCAGTGAACGAACGCTTTTATGAATGCCCAGGTGTTCTGGCCAAAGCCATTGGAGTAAACGCTGTTCTGGTGCCCCGGTGTACCCAGGTCGCCGTTTCCGTATTCGGTGTTGCTGTGCTTCCAGCTTTCCTGATCGGCTGCCGACCACCCGGGGTTGAGCCTTTCAAGAGAGGCTCCCGGTATGAGGTCCCAGGTGTTGTCCCAGCTGAAGAATTCCTGTGAATCACTGCCTATGCCGCTTAACATCAGGCTTCCTGTAAGTGAAAGCGAGAAAGAGCCCCAAACGGCGTCTGGTATGTAATTTCCGTTTTCGCCGGTTATACTGCTGGCTCCCACCACGAAAAAACCTTCCGGCGGAATAACAAGAGATGAAAACTGTATTTCGTCGCCACTCTGATTGACTATGGTCCATTCTGAAAGGTTAACCCAGCTGCCGCTGTTGTTGTAGAGTTCGATCCACTGCCCCATAGCAACTGAAGATGATTCTACAGGGTCAATCATGATTTCATTGATAACGAGAGTACCGCCGTCAGTGACTGCACCCACAGGCAACGAACTGCCTGCCAGAATAAATACTGTAAGAAGTGTAAACATGCTTCCCCTCACTTTCCGTACGAATACAAGAATAGAGCAGAAACTGCTTGAGGTCAAGTAGCAGCGGCAACCTTCGGACAGGTTGCCGCTTTACAGGAACTTTCAATCGTTTTCGTATGCAGCCAGATCAAGGAATCCGTGGCCGCTGAGGTTGAACAGGATCACCCTGTTCTCACCTTTTTCCTTTGCCTCCAGAGCAGAGTCTATAACTGCAGCAATGGCATGTGCGCTTTCAGGTGCGGGAAGTATTCCCTCTATCCTTGTAAACTCTTTACCGGCTGCAAGTATCTTGTTCTGCTTGAACGCTATGGGGTTAACCAGACCAAGTTTAACCAGATGGCTCACCAGAGGTGCCATCCCGTGGTACCTGAGACCACCGGCATGTATCGGTGGAGGAACGAATCCTGCGCCCAGCGAGTACATCATGTACTTTGGGGTGAGTCCTGATGCATCGCCGAAGTCGTACTTCAGTTTTCCCTCGGTAAGAGTCGGGCAGACTGTGGGTTCAACAGCGGTGAAATCTATTTTGGCACCGCCGGTGAGCATCTTTTCAATGAACGGGAAGGCAATACCGGCAAAGTTGGATCCGCCACCGACGCAGGCAATGATGTGCGTGGGATACTCTCCCATTTCTTCCATCTGCTTTATGCTCTCCTGCCCTATAATGGACTGGTGAAGGCACACAGCATCGGAAACGCTTCCAAGACTGTAGCATGACTTCTTTTCCTTGAGAACAACCTCGACAGCTTCACTTATTGCTATACCCAGGCTTCCAGGATGGTTGGGGTCCTGTTTCAGGAAGCTCCTGCCTGATTCCGTTCTGTCGCTGGGGCTGGGATGTACAGAGCCTCCGTGCATGTTGATAAAGGTCTGGCGCAGAGGTTTTTGAAGAAAACTGGCTCTCACCATGAACACTTCCAGATCCAGACCGAACCTGTTGCATGCCTGGGCCAGGGCACTTCCCCACTGACCGGCACCGGTTTCTGTGGTTATCCCGGTGAGTCCGTCTTTTGCTGCAAAAAAAGCCTGGGGCAGTGCCGTGTTGCTCTTGTGGCTTCCTGCAGGGTTTGTACCTTCGTACTTGTAGTAGATGTGTGCCGGCGTGTTCAGTACACGCTCCAGTTCCACCGCTCTTACAAGAGGAGAGGGACGGTAAACTTTGTATGCGTCTCTTACCTCTTTCGGAATGGGAACCCTGGCATCCATGGTGATTTCGTGCTGTATCATTCCCGATGGGAAAAGTGCCGCAAGAACATCAGGGCTCACAGGTGTTCCGTCGGGTCCAATGGGAGGAGGCGGAAGAGAGGGAAGGAAAGGCTTCAGGTTTGTGTATTCTTCAGGCAGAAAACTGCTGCTCCTCGAGGAAAATCTTCGCATGATATACTCCTATGTACTTGTTGTTAAGTAAATTGAGAAAATAAGAAATGTATAGAACCACAGAGTATTATTTATGGACGGAGGAACCCGCCCACCAGCGCCATGCGAAAGCGCTGACAAGAACTGAAACAGAACAGATTGATGTTTTGCCTTTCATAGCCGGTAAAATACAACTGACAGACATCGTGTCAACCTCTTGCAAATGACTGGGTAACCTGTGGAATCTCCAGCATCCTCCATCCCCAGTTGCCGGAAGACGCCCCCGGGGTATTCATCCTGGCGGAAGAATCGAGTTCAAGAACATCCTGCATTGGAAGCATGGCAAGATCCGCCGGTGATGAAAGAGCAATATCCACAACAGACCGAACAGATTTGAACCCGGTTTCCGTTGAGCTGATCCAGCCCGCCGTCGTGTCATTGTCGTGGGTACCTGTGTAGATCACCGAGTTGGGATCCATGTTTTCAACGGAAAAACTGCTGTTCTGCAGGGCGAACTGAAGAACCACCATTCCCGGGAAGCCGCACTGTTTGCGGAGTGCACGAACAGAAGGAGTAATAATGCCCAGGTCTTCTGCCACCACAGGCAGTTTTCCCAGAAGTTTCTCCATCTGCCTGAACAGATCGATTCCCGGGCCGCTGTTCCATGTTCCGTTTACTGCCGTGGTTTCACCTGCAGGTACCTCCCAGTACTGGTCAAAACCCCTGAAATGGTCAATTCTCACGGCGTCAAACAGTTCCAGTGCTCCGGCCATCCGGTGTGTCCACCACCGGTAGCCGGACGCTGCACACCTGTCCCAGTCGTACACCGGGTTGCCCCAGAGCTGGCCGGTTGTGCTGAAGTAGTCCGGTGGAACACCGGCAACGACAGTTGGATCACCCTGTGCGTTGAGCTTGAACAGTTCTCTGTTGAAATACACATCTGTGGAATCAAGAGCCGCGTAGATGGGAATATCTCCCAGAATTCGTATGCCCAGAGAACTACAGTATTTCTTCAGGCTGATCCACTGGGTGTGGAAGAAATACTGAATCATTCCGTGTACAAGCTGCTCTTCAAGGTCTGGCTTTGCAGCACTCCACTGTGGCCAGGGCCGGCCTCCGTTGAGTTCCTTTGTCGCGGCAAACCACGACCATTCTCTGACGTGCTGCTGTTTGTAAAAACTGTCAAAACCGGTAACTCCTGCATTCAGAGCCCTGTTGGCAGCAGTTGTAAGCAGAGCTTTTCTGCCTTCAAGGGAGTGCCAGTTCACTGTTGCAGAGCACTGAGACCGTGCAGAATCAAGTTCTGCAGCAGAAAGAAAGCCCTGGTTGAAAAGCTCTTCCGGTGACACAAGAAGAGGATTTCCGGCAAAAGATGAAAGAACCTGATAGGGGGAATGGTTGTAAACAGGGGGGTTCAGGGGAAGAACCTGCCAGACCTTCGCACCGGAGTCTGCCATCCACCGGGCAAACTCGTGTGCCTCTGACCCCAGAGTTCCGATACCCCAGCTGCCTGGCAGCGATGTGGGATGAAGCAGTATTCCGTAAGTTCTGCCGAACAGAGCTTCCCTCCTTTGTGTTTCACCCGGGAAAAATACCTGTAATGCACAACGCCCGCCACCGAAGTGACGGACGCTGATAAGGAAGGAAGGTGTCAAAGGGACTTTTTCCCCGCACGCCATTACGAATCCCTTTGACGAAGAAAGTATACATATACGATATCTGAATGTCAACCCATATATATATAATAATCAAATTACTGCGTAACATGATTGAGCACAACGGGATGCAGCATCAGCTGTGTTTTTTTACTGGTTTCCAGGTTATATCAAGGTTAGACGGAACAACGGGAAAAGGAACAGAGATTCGAATTGTTGTGTAGTTCAGAGGGTTGAGGTCTCGTCTCTTGAAAACATCCTCTACAATCTCTCTGTAGTTGTTCACTCCCTCAAGTGAGATCTGTTTCACCGTGGGCTTGATTTCAAAAACAGGCTTAATGGGCAGTATTGATTCTGCAAGATCGATGAGCTGGCTGTTGTATGTATCTAATTCTTCGAGAATTGAAGACACAACATGTGGGAGAAACTTAGAGTTGTCTGCAAAAAAAGTGGGCACAATTATGTCCATTGCGGCAAGATGGCAGGGCGTAATAACCTTTGCAGAGGTTGAACTTGGCTCATCCATAACGAATCCGTGCAGATCTACCACCTCGGCGAAAACGAGATCCATAAGGCCTGCGTTCCCTGTTTCAAGAGGGAATATTTCTTCAATGCTTTCAACAAACCCCGTATGGGATTTTATACCGGGAAGTGAGCAGCTGCAGAACTGAGTGTAGTAGGGAAGAGTGACGCCATTGGAAGGTTTTATAAGTGGCTTGCTCTCAGGGGCTTGAGGTTTGCCTCCAAACTCGGTAAAAACTCTTGGACGCATGTAGAACCACGGGATATCAGGCCTGTTCCGCCTTAGACCGAAAGAGCCTTTAAGCAGCGTCAGTTTCCAGTCAAGCGGTGATTCCGTGGGTTCGAAAAGGCTCATGGTCAGCCTTGTTCCTGTCTCAAGGCCGTACAGGAATCTGTTTCCGGTAAAAGCCAGCTTTCTGTGATCGAGAGATGCGTGGCCTGCTCCCTCTTCAGAGTAGGCAAGAAGCATCATCTCCATGCTGGGTCTGTCTCCCGCATGCATCTCAACAAGCTCTTCAAAACGGATAAAATTCTCGCTGGCAGCAGAGAGAAGTTCATTGTCTACGCCTTTTCTTGAAGCAGCGCGGAGGAATCCCATGAAGGCCGCTTTGCGAGGTATGTGTCTTACAGACAGAAAACAGTCTTCAACTTCGTGAAGTTTGAAGATGTTCCAGCCTATCATTCTGTCTATACCGAGAGTTTTGTACACATCTCTGGGTTGCTCAAGGTCTCCCGGCAGGGCCTGAAGAATATCAGTGACAGCACTCTTCAAACCGGTAAGACATTCCTGAGCCTGCTGACCCAGCAGCGAAGACTTCATTTATCCCCCTTAGTCGAACACATAAGATAGTATATATATAAGAAAAGTGTTACCTCTGTATGAACAGGCAGGGAGACACACACTTGCTATTTCACCAGGGTCAGACAATATTTATTCAATGGTAAACACAAAGAAACCACTGTTACTCTTGTATGCCGCAGTGCTTGTTCTCGGTTGTGCAACCCGGGACAACACGGGCTTTCAGCAGTTTCATGCTCAAACGGTTATTCTAGCCGGAGAAACGGCAGCAACTCTGGAAACTGTTCAACAGCTTTCAGAACTCAACCAGATAGAAACAGCTTCAGATGGGGATGCCGGTTTGCTGGAGAACCTGGTTCTTGAAAGACACAGCCCTTTCGTGCTAAGGCCAGACTCTTTTACTGTTTCAGCCGCCCTTATTGCTGCTGAAAACAACGCTGTAGAAGCTGCTGCAGCGATAAACATCTACACACTGCTTCTTGCTGAAGCAACTGAATATCAAAGCATTGCATTTGAAGTAAATTCGGCTGCAGGTCGGTATTCCGGTTTAATAACAGCCGCGGTTGCGACCCTGGCAGAGCATGGTGCAATACAGTACGATGCCCGGAAGACAATTCAGACCATGCAGAATGCAGCTCCCTTAATAGAACAGATCTCTATCTCCGTATCGGCTCTTCTTGAGGCAGCTGCAAACTCCGTGCAATCTTCGTATGCAGATATGTCTGCAAGAAGGCAGAGGCAGATTACCCTGAACAATTACCCTGCAGGCGAGATTGAAGAACTGGTGGAATTAAACCGTCAGGCAACTGCAATTCTTGAAGACTTGAAAGCACTTCAGCAGGCATGGCTCAGCCTGCCGGCTGTTCACAGTGAGTTGATGTATTCTGTTTCAGCTAATTCAACATCAGCTACCCTGCAGATTCTGGCAGAAAGACTGGTTGAAGTAAGAAAGGAAACGCCTTGAAGGAAGCACTGCTGAACTACCTTTTCCGCATAATTGCGGATCTCAGAAGAGCTGAAATCCTGCTGATAAACAAAGGAGATCCTGAAAAGGCATCAGATGTAAGGGAAGTAAACAAAACCCTTTCCTGCTTCAGAGACAAGCTCGTGCTGATGCAACTGACTGAAGCCGGTAGCAGATTGAACGATGCGGTTAGCAGGCTTCAGGTAATCACTGGAGACCTGCAGGTTTATCTGAACAAAAGAGAAGAAGCGCGCAGCAGGCTTGATGCCGTTCTGGTAAACATCCCGGCAGTTTTAACCACCCTGCGTTCTTTTGTGTGAGAAACAATGAAGTGCGGAGGTCAGTGTCCTTCAAGTAACAATGTTCCAGCAATCGCAAACACAAGTGCAAGCAGCATGCTTATCGTGTAGCCTTTGTGAAAATTCCCAACACTTCCTGTTTCTCTCACGCTCAGTTCTCTGTACCGCGACATGTAATTGAACCACTTGAACCGGAGCAGGAAATAGCTTACCTTCTCTCCCTTTAAAGAGAGATAGCGCACAATCCGAACCATACAGTACAATCCGGAAAGAGCCGAAACCGAAGCCAGCAGGAGCAGAACTTTCCCAGTTTCCAAAGTAATCCTTTCTGTTTTGCAAACTGAAGATAGCAGAACTGCCCTCTTTGGGAAACCTGTACTTTGAAGCCGGCATGGCATCATTCTACACGCCACTGAGGAGGTGTCAGCCGGGGCAAAGACGTGGGGTCTGGATTTCGCAACCGGGTAGTACCGCCGGAGCATAGTCTCTTAAAATCCAGCGAACTCTCTGAGTTGCCCGTGTATTGTACTACATGTAAAAAGAGGATGTTCCCGACCTGAAAGAGAAAGTTGACCACAGGAAGAAGAGGATAGCACAGCTGGCAGTAACCCCCTGCACTTCACGATTGAGCTGCCTGCTTTAGACTGAGGTCAGTTCAGTAAGGGTAAACTGTTATTGAACATCAAAGTTGAGCAGTGATTCTGTTATGTGATAAGATTCGACGGAGTGCACTGTTTTTATCAGCCCTGTACCCCGGTGAAAGTACAATTCTTCTGTACCACTGCCATTATAACCAGCGGGATAAACAACTACAGAACAGTCACTGAAACTACCTGCAGGTAAAACAACCGCTGGTTCAAGTCTTATGCCCATTGGTGCCGAGCTCTCCAGCCTCATTTCCATTTCACTGTTCATCATAGAAAAAGAGATCCAGACATCATACATATCAAGAGAGGGAGAGATATAGCATCTGAGTTCTGTGGCGGTATTTCTTAAATATTCAAAGGTAGTATCAGCAGATGACTCTGCAGCATCCGGATCCACAGGTGTAACGCAGATGGTACGCATTTCATAAACAGGGAAGCCATCTTCATGGGTAAGAAGATCGGTGATCTCACACAACCTGGTTCCAGTATAGAAAGTAGTGTCGTTGTCTGTCACTGAGAAGCCTTCCATATCGTAAAGCCAGCTGTTGCCCACTGCCAGGGGGAACCAGTCTGCAGAGTCTTCCGCGTCTGCCAGCACATTGGACACCAGGGCAAACAGAATGAAAACGGTTGTAAATGCGGTACGATCTCTCAAGATATTTCCTTTCTTACTTCCGCTTCATGGTGAAGCTGCGGTTTGTGTTGATGGAACTGTACAAGAACACGGAGCATTCTGAATTCCAGTAGTACGCTGGAAGGTAGTCTATGATGCTGCCTTCCTGTAGTTCTTTATTACTGAACATTGTAACTCTGAAGGGATTGTGTTCCGGAATAGTATGGGCTGGATACATGAAATTTTATCATTCCCGTACCTTCGTGATAGCTGCGCTCTAAAACAAACAGCGGGGAGAAGGTTTCGGATATTACAGCACAGTTGCTGAATCCTCCCGCTGGTACGTAGATAAATTCATCGAAGCCTGTAACTTCAAACCCGCCAGGAAAGCTGTCCGGCGAAAGCCATGTTTCACCCAGGGTTACGGGGAATTTGATCATGGTGACAAAATACTCGGAAGAAGTGATACTGCTGTATTTATTGAGTTCTTCGGCAGTCTGCTGAAGGTAAACCGAGGAAGTGTCAGTTCTTGTGAGTGCGGTATCCGGGTATGCAGTAGTAATGTTTGATATGGAGAGGAGTTCATACACCTGGAAGCCGTCTTCATGATCCTGAAGAGAGGTAATTCTCTTAATTACCGTGCCTGAGAAGGTAAGGGTGTCTACTTCTGAAATCTCAGTACCATCAACCTCGTAAAGCCACCAGTTACCCACTGTAAGAGGAAACCAGTTTTCGCTGCTGGAGGGTCCGGATGTACTGTTGCCACAGGCAGCCACAAGAAGCAGTGCCGAAACAACAAACGCTGTTACAAGAATTCTCAAGGAATACTCCTTATCAATAGTCAGGCAGTCAAACTCATGTGTACAGACTATCATAAGGAACTTTGTCTGATAATCAATGGTACATCTTGCTCCGGTATTTATGCTGATATGCGTCATTGTCTTGTGTTTAGCCTTTTGCAGGTCATGCTCCAGCTCCAGAATTATTCAGCCTCTTTTCCCTCCTGAAGGTGCCTGTGTTAAACAGCTTTTTCGTTGCAAATTTCCTTTCTTTGTTCGTTAATTATATCGATATCAATATAGTTACAGTATTGAGTAGAGTGTCGAGTCTGATGTTTTTGAGACTCTAACAAATAACTATACTGTATATAATATAAATATGGAGCGATATTGAGATAACTTCAAACATTGCCCCGGTAACCCCACTAGAGTATATTATCTAAGATATAAAAAGAAAGAGAAAGAACTTGAAATCTCTGAAAGAACTCACGGTTATGTTTGGCAGGAAGAGGGCAGGAACTCTCAGAAGAGATGTATCCGGGTACTACTTTTCCTATGACAGCGAGTACATGAAAAAAGGTTCTCCTGTGTCCGCTTCACTTCCATTCAAGAATGAGACATTTCATTCAGAATTCCTTTTTCCTTTTTTTCAGGGTCTGCTGCCTGAAGGCTGGTACAATGATATCGTCTGCCGCAAAATGAAGCTGGATAACGATGACTGGTTTGGAATACTGGCATCCAGCTGCAGTGACTGTATCGGAGCAGTGTGGATAAGGAAAGAAGCATGAAGGCCTGCCCCGGCTGCGGAAAACCATCCCCCGGGTGGCACCCGACCTGTCTTAGAAAGCTGTTTGGTGTTCCTGAAATTCCAGACATCTCAGGGATATTTAAAAACAATGTAGCAGAGCTCGCTCTTGAATCAGCGGGCAGGCTCTCCATTTCAGGGGCACAGCCAAAGCTTTCAGTAAGAGTTGAAGGCGGAAGTATTGTTCCCGCTGCGAAAAATGGAACACACATATTAAAACCACCGGTTCCGCAGTGGCGGGAAATGCCGCAGAACGAGAATCTGATAATGTCTCTTGCCGGCGCTGCAGGGATAGAAATACCTCCCCACGGTTTGCTCACAAACGGGCGGGGAGATACTTTCTACATTGTTAAAAGGTTTGACCGTGCAGGAAGTGCACACAGAGTACATGTGGAAGACTTCTGTCAGGCAGGAGGTATTCCACGGGATATGAAGTACAGGAAGTCTGCAGAGTTCTGCGGAAAGCTGATCAAAACAGTAACGACCTTTCCAAAAATTGAAGAACAGAAGTTCTTTAAACTTGTTGTTTTCAATTTTCTTGCAGGTAACGGTGACGCACATTTGAAGAACTACAGTTTTTTGTATCGCAGGCAGAGAACTGTTCTCGCGCCTGCCTACGATCTTGTCTCATCTTCTCTTCTTATCCCGGGGGAAACACAGTCTGCAATACCCGTAAACGGCAAGCTGACAAAACTCAGACTGAAAGACTTCAAAGCACTGGGGAATAATCTGAAAATCCTTCCTGAGACTGTTAAGAAGCATATCAGCTGTCTACTGAAAAAACTACCAGAGTTTAAGGAGCTGATCAAAGCTGCGGAATTCAGTGAAGAAATGAAGATTGCCCTGACGCAACTTATAGAAGAAAGAGCTTCTACCCTTGGAGGAGAAATATGAGCAGCAAATCGGGAGATCTGTCTTCAACGGTAAAGCATCTGAGGAAGAAGGCGGGAATTACACAGCAGCAGCTTGCCGAATACTCGGGAGTGGGGCTTGCTCTTGTTCGGAAGATAGAGCAGGGTGGTACCACAATGCGTGTTGATAAGGTTAACAGAATTCTCGCTCTCTTCAACTATGAACTGGCTGCAGTTCCGTTCAGTGACGAAGTGTCTGAAGCGTAAACAGGTTACATGGCTGCACAGCAGGGCATGCTTTTCCTGCTGCAGCAACTGTGCTATTCTTTAGCATTGAGGAACAGGGAATACAAAGAAATTGAAGGGGGTGTAAAATGAGGACGGAAACAAAGAGATCAATATTTTCAGCCATACTTTCCGGCTGTGCAGTTCTTTTTTCAACAGCAGGTTTTGCAGGAGTACAGGAGTTCACAGATGTAACAGCTGCAATGGGGATCTCCGGTCAGACAGGGCTTGGCCATTCGGTTGCATGGTGTGATATCGATAATGACGGTGATATCGATGTGGCCTTTTCCAACCAGGGGGGAGATGGCTTCTGGCTGTACAGAAATGACATTACGCAGTTCACAAACATCACCTCCTCAGCAGGTCTGGCAGGTAATGGAGCCTCCCGTGTTCTGTGGGGCGAGGTAACAGGAGACGACTACACCGACCTGATTCTTGACACAGGCAGCTCCCAGAAACTTTACAAAAACACAGATGGAACCACATTCACAAACATCACTTCAGGCAGCGGCTTAACGGGTTCTCCGGTTTCAATGGCTGATTTCAACAATGACGGTGCCCTTGATATTCTTTCGTTGACCAGCTCAGGATGCAGCGTTCTTTACAATTCCGGCATCGGTACATTCACAGCACAGGCTGCCGGTTCAGGCAGCTGGTGGAACGGGTCATGTCTGGATTACGACAAGGATGGCGACCCGGACATCTATCTTGGCACCTACGGTAGCGGCGCCAATGCTCTGCTGAGGAATGACGGTACATCATTTACCAATGTTACAGCAGCAGCCGGCGTTACCTACAACAATGGCACCAGCGGTACTACTTCCGGTGATTACAACAACGACGGATGGGTTGATCTCTACCTTGGTAACAATTCTTACCCGGGGTGCATTCTTTTCGAGAACAACGGAGACGGAACATTCACAGATGTTACCACGGCAGCAGGGGTTCTGGGCTACGATGATACGAGAACATCAGCATTTGTCGACTACAACAACGACGGATGGCTGGATATCTTTTCCTCCCACCATGATTTCTACGAGATAAGTAACATCATGTACAGGAACAACGGCAACGGTACTTTCACTGAAGTAGGAGCGAGCCTGGGTCTTTCCGGTGAGTTCATCGGTGATTACTTCGGTATTGCATTCGGTGACTGGAATCTGGATGGAGACATCGACCTTTTTGCGGTGGGCCACATAGACAAGTATGTGCTGTACAGAAATGACATGAGTGAGACAATGCCTGCGAATTATGTTACCGTTGAACTGGAGGGAACCACCTCCAACCGCAATGCCATCGGTGCTCTTGTAACAGCTGATCTCGGTTCTCTTACCCTCACAAGAACAGTAGGAGGGGGAGAGGGTTATCACGACTACCACAGCCTTCCAATAGAGTTCGGACTGTACGATTCCCCGTCTATCCAGACACTTACCATCAACTGGCCCAGCGGTCTTGTGGAAACCTACACAGATATTGCCGCAAACCAGTACATCTACGCGATTGAAGGTGATGGCATCAGCGGCATAGAGGGCAGCTCAGGAGAAACAGGCAGTACCCTGGCACTGGAATGCAGCCCCAACCCCTGTACGGACCTGTTGACCATCAGCTACTCCGGTGCAGTGGGAAACACAGGGGAACTCACAATACTGGACTTGTCTGGAAGGATCATAGGGAATGCCGGTGAAGTTACCCTTTGCAGTGAAACACACAGTATCACATGGGACGGGAACAGTTGTAACACGCCGTCAGGCATCTATATCTGCAGACTGAGCACACCTGAAGAGGTAACACAGCGCATGTTCACCCTGCTAAGGTAATCAGAGCTGCCGGTTTTTTACCTGCATGATAAAGACTTCACCCTAATAAAGTGTATAGAGATAGCAACACTTTTTTAGTGTATAGACTTGACAACACTAAAATGGATACTTATTCTTTGTGCGACAGGGAGGTGACCAGTGGTCTGTTTTTATTGTGGGAAACCGGTAAGTTCAAAAGAAGCTCACTACGGTCTGCATTCCAGTTGTTTCTGCCGCTGGTTCAACACGGAGAAACCTCTTGAATTCAAAAGCATTTCCATAAAAACTACAGGCAGTGAAGCAGGCTCCGCCAGCAAGGACAGCAGGGATGTAACTTCAAGCTTTTTCCAGGGAAAGTTCAGGAAATACTCAGCGGAACTGGGGGATTCTGTCTACATAATGAAAGTGCAGCAGAAAGACTATCTGGAGCTGCCTGCGGTAGAGTATTTAAGCAATCAGATCGCGGATTCTCTTGGTCTCATTATCCCTGAATACCATCTTATCAATTTTCATGGCTTGATTACATTTGCAACAAGGAATTTTATATCACCCGGAAAGCTGGAGGTGCTTCACAATCTTTACCACTTTCTTGATACAGCACCTTTCAGCTGCGAAACAATTCTGAAAGTAGTTAAGCAGAAGACTGGGAGACTCGCGGAAATGGAGAGGTTTGTCAGTGTTTGTCTGTTTGATTCGCTCAT
>JAGGYZ010000245.1 GCA_021162285.1 Candidatus Fermentibacteraceae bacterium | reverse complement strand
TGTGTGTTTCCACTTCTGAACAGAGCTTCCGCCAGGGTGTCTCTGATGTTGGAATCTTCCGGAGCGAGTTCAACTGCACGCAGAGCCATATCAACCGCTTTATCCAACATCATATCTCTTGTTGCAAGTTCCCATGCGCCCAGGTTGAGGAGTTGTGGATTATCACTGCCCTCTGTGGCCAGTCTCTGCAGCAGGTACACCATTCTCTGTTCTGAAACAGGACTGTCCGCACTCTCGGAAGCGTAAACGGGAAAACAGTTGTACAACTCCCAGGTGTACAGATGACTGCCAAGAACAGCCAGAGGATCAGGGTTATCGTTAACTGCCAGTTCAACAAATCTGTCTGTGGCTCCGTCATGCCCGGAGTTTTCTCTCACAACCAGAATTCCGGCAGACTGCCTTCCCCGGGAATCGCCTCCGGCGGCTTCGCCTGCAGTTAGAGAAGCATAGAGCCTCTCTGCCAGAGGAGCGCTTTCCGTCTGCAGGTAAGCTTCTTCCATGGCCTCTATCACTTCAGGGCCTGTGAGAATGTTTCCCTGTATGGCGTAACTTTCTCCCACAATGCTTCCTGCCCAGTTCATGCACTCTTCACCGGTGAAACAAGCCGCATTCCCGTATCTGTCGACTATACCCAGCTGCCTCTGTTCCTGCAGTGAGTCTGCCGATGTAAGCAGAATTACCGCAGAATCAGCAGTAAGACCATCTTCAAGAAGTAAAAGCCCATCCGTTCCATAAAAGTGGTTAACAAAGGCCTGGGTTGCAACTGACCCTGCCCCCGCCTCTGCCCAGACAACAGAATGGTAAGCAAACGGCACACACGATGAAACAGCAACCCCCCATTCTCCTGCATCAGAATCGTAAGCTGCAATGGAAAATGTTGAAACAATCCATACAAACAGCAATGCCATGATATATCCTCCAGTGGCTGCGTTTAACTTCCATGGAGAATATGAAGAATTTCTGGAGAAAGAAAAGGCAGCAGGTTTTCCAGACGGTATTTTCAGATCGAATTGTTATGTTCGTGGAATTTTCTTATATATTTAAAGTTATGGAGTGATGTTTGCCTTTAAAATAGATAAGGGCACCTTTAAGAAGGGATGTGTTCAAATGAGAATATTTGGAGCCGTTTTTGTTCTTTTACTGGTCTTTACAGCAGTACCTGCGTTTGCAGATTCACTGCTGTCTTTTGTCACTGTTTCAGAAGACACTGATGCCAGACCGGAGGTGGAACAGGAGGAACACAATCTGGGCAATCTCTGGAGTGCTTTTGCAAATAACGGTACTTTCGGAGATGCTCAGGGAAACATGTCTTCAATGGAATGGCCTGGAGGCTCAGGCAGCGATTACCTGTGGTCAGGTGATCTGTGGAGCTGCTGCTACGGTGAGATCACAGGCAGCTGGCCGGACAGTGCTGCAAAATGGGCAAGCTGCTCCGACTACGGCAGCTGGGAATTATGGCCCAGCGAGGGTTATCCGATGCAGAAACTGGTTCCGGGACCTGTTGCAGATGAACAGACCCAGTACGGCTACGACGACTGGTACCTCAACCAGAACGAGAACCCTTATGGAATCGGAGTCTGGGAGGAAAACTACAGCTGGACATCTGCCGGGTACGACAACTTCATTGTAAACAGGCTTGTCATTACCCATCACAGTGAGTTCGGAAGCGGGGCTCCCCTTGATGGCTTTGTAGCCGGTATCAGAGGTGACTGCGATGTTGCTGCCGCAGATTCTACAGAAGCAGGTCTCGATGATCTGGTTTACTACGACGGTCATGCCATCTGGGCTAATGGGAACAATTCCTTCGAGTACATCTTTGATGGAGGAGTAACTGCAAGTACTCAGGATGTCTACATCTACCAGCAGAATCCAGACAACCCGCTGTCCCCCTCCGATCCGCAGAACATCTACTACTACTACAACTACCCGGGATCTGACGGAATTCCAGATAACGATGTGGATCAGAACGGTGTAAGCGACCACTTTACCATTCTCGCAAAAGTTGCAGGCGGCGACACCACTTACATAACAGATCCCGCTTCAGGTATTGAACTTTTCTCCGCCGGTATGCCGTACTTCCACTACACCCAGACGGTAGCGGACACCACATATCTGGTGGTTCCAAGAAACCTGTCTTACATGTGGGATTCCGACAACCTCGCCTCTACGGAAGATGATTCCGGCGAGCCCGATCTGGGGACTCCCTGCAACGGTTTCATCGGGTGGAGACTTCTTGACTTCTACATTGTAAAAGCAGACCAGACAATACAGAGACCGGCAGATGTATGGGGTGTTCCCATTCCCCTAAGCCACACCTGGTGGAACTGGGAAGATGACCCCGGCACTGACGTTAACAAGTACAATTACATGTGGGGCAACAACCCCGACAGCAGCGGCCTTGCCAGCGGTCCATTGTATCTCAGTAACTGGGTTGGAAACCCGAGCACTCCTGAAGCAATAACTGTTGCCAACCCAGGTCCATTTCCTATTGTACAGGATTCTCCTGTTAATCTCGGGGCTCCTGTATTTGATTATCGCTTCCTGGTCTCCATGGCCCCTGTGGAGCTTGAAGAAGGTGATTCCCTTTTCATCACAGGCGGATGGGTCGTGGGACTTGGGCTGGACGGTTTGAGAAGAAACGCTGACCTCATGCTTGATGCATACTACAGAGATACCGTCTGGGGTCAGGGACTGGGTATACAGAACGATGTTGCAGATGCAGATGTATCGCTGAACATTTCTCCAAATCCATGCCCAGGAAACATGCTCTCTGTATCATTCAGTCTTGATGAACCGTGCTCCGCTTCCCTGTCGGTGTTCGATCTCAGTGGTCGTCTGATTCAGAACACAGATCTTGGTGATCTTGGATCAGGAATCAACAGTGCGGGTATAGACGGCTCGTCGTTGAGCAATGGCATGTACTTCGCAGTTCTTGAAACCGGACATGGTGTGTCCAGAGGAAGATTTGTAATACTCAGGTAAAACTGTTACACAGCAAAGAAGGGGCAGGAAAACCTGCCCCTTCTTTTTCGTATCAGCTCTGTTCTACTGAACGGAAATTCCGAGAATTGTGAACTCGCTTCTTCTGTTAAGAGCTTTGTTCTCAACTGTGGTGTTGGGAGCAGCAGGTCTGTCCTCACCGTAACCAACAGTGGAAAGAGATTCTTCACTAACACCCTTTGAAACAAGGTAATCTCTTACGGCAGCAGCTCTGTTGTCTGCAAGACCCTGGTTGTATTCCGGAGTACCATCTGAATCGGTGTTTCCAGTTATCATCACGGAAGCTCCAGGATTACTGATAAGCATCCGGGCAATTCCGTCGAGAATAACCTTTGCATCAGGTCTGATGGTATAGCGGGCAACATCAAAGTAAACATTCTCAAAGCTGAGCTGAGCGTTCAACTGGAAGTCCTGAACAACAGACTCACCTGAAATCACATCAACTGTTCTTGACTGGTTTGTGTAACCTGTGGCAGAAGCAACAAGTGTTCTTGTTCCAGCAGCACAGTCAAGTGAGTACTCGCCGTTGATGTCGGAGCTGGTCTGGTTGCTTGCAGTAGCAGCAACAACAGCCACGATTGCCTCTCCGGTTCCTGCGTCTGTAACGGTTCCTGTTACAGTACCCTCAACCGACTGAAGAACGAAGTCCTTTGTAATATTCTGGCCGGATGGAACTTCAACTGTTTCGCTTGTTGAAATGTAACCATCTGCTTCAACCAGGAATGTGTACATGCCCTCGTCAAGCTGAACAGTGTACATACCGGATGCAGCGTCTGTGCCTGCACCCTGGACATCGGAGCCGGGGAAGCTGACTGTTGCAGCCAGTGTTTCGCCGGTAACTGCATCTTTAACAGTTCCGGAGAAAACTGAAGGATGCGCAGATGTATCCACTGTGTACATCAGATTTATTCCAAGACCGTACTTGGGAGCGTAGCCGTTGGGGAAGGGAGCGTATCTGGCTCTCTCTTCGTCTGTCTGACTTACACCCCGCTGGAAATTTCTGTGACCGAGATCGTTGTACTCCGGGTCGAAAGAAGAAATGCAGTATGAACCTGTGATGTCCATAGCAAAACCGGAATCAAATGTGAATCTGGCACCTGGAGCAACCTGAATACAGTCGTCAAATCGCTCGCCGTTACCCTCCTCGAAATCTCTGTTGAGGAAATGACGCCATTCAACTTCGGCAAACAGCGTTGTCTTGTTCATGGGGTACTCTATACCAGCAGCGACACGAACAACAGGATCCTCAACGTCAATGTCAACATCTTCTGTGGCTATAACATTGTGAGAGGCATCAAACCTGCGATCAGTGAAGACAAAGTTCTGCTTGAAGTAATGGTAGCCGGCGTTGGCGTGAAGAGTAACAGCGCCAAAGTCTTTTGTAGCGAGAAGATCGCCACCGAAGCTCATACTGCCTGCATTCATCATGGGTCTTCTGAGCTGGAACATCGGCTCGTCTGTGTTCCAGAGACCATCCCATTCATCTCCGTTGTAAACGAAGTTGTTGTCACCACCGTTGTATATGGAAAATTCCGCCCACGGCATCACACTGAACCAGAAACTTTCCGCATTGGGATTAAGTGCGAGCTTAAGGAACAGACCAGCCTCGCTGAAACCGTCATCCCCGTTCCAGTCGCCTGTGTTGTCAAGCCTGTTTCCAATATCTTCCCTCTTCACCTGATTGAGAAGATAGGAAACTCTTGTTCCAAGTTCGAATGAATTACTTACACCGTAACCCAGAGCAATGTATCCGGTTCCGCTGTATTCAGTGTCTGTTATTTCAACAGTTTCCGATGCCAGCACACCTGTTCTCGCATCCGGCGAAAGACCAAGAAACGAGAAAAGCCCGATTGAAAGAAGACCCTGCTCAGCCGGTCTTGCATCTACAACTCTGTTTAATCCCCTGAGGCCTGAATACGAAGGTAAAGCAAATGCTGAACCTGCTGCAAACCCCAGCAACAAAAGAACGACAAAAATCTTTCTCATTATCCCCTCCAGTTCTGTGAAACAAAATAGAAAGCCACCCAGACTTTCACCACCCGGCAAAATACTATTTAATCCTCAAAAATGAAACCCTTGCAGAAAACTCACGAATACTGAACGAAAAGAGCCTGCAGCAAAATACTACAGGCTCCTGTATTTTCGGTTATGCTAAAGGCCGGGACACTGAGAAGCTATGTCTTCACTTATGTTCTGATTTCCGTACGCCTTACGGAAGTAAGCAGCAAACTCACCAGCAAGTTTGCGTGCCCGGGCTTCGTACTCCGCTCTGTTCTCCCAGGTGTTTCCCGGGTCAAGAATTGAACTGTCCTCAATACCGGGACAGGACAGGGGAACCATCACCTTGAAGAATGGATCTCTTTTCATCTCAGACTGCTCAATTTCACCTGACAGACATGCCTCCACCATTTTTCTTGTGAGCGGAAGATCCATTCTGTGGCCTACTCCATAGGGGCCTCCGGTCCAGCCTGTGTTTATAAGGTAAACCTGTGTTCCATGCTGGTTCATCTTTTCGCCAAGGAGATCGGTATATGCTTCAGGTACCCTTGGCATAAATGGCTGACCGAAAAATCTGGAGAAGGTACTTACAGGTTCTTTAATGCCGGTCTCTGTGCCAGCCAGTTTGCTCGTATACCCCATGAGGAACCAGAGCATGGCCTGTTCCCTGCTGAGTTTTGAAACCGGTGGGATAACACTGTTGGCGTCGGCGGTAAGGAAAAGAATTGTGGTGGGGTGGCCTGAAACCGAAGACTCCTTGATGTTAGTAAGATAACTGAGCGGATACGAGCCTCTGCTGTTGGGTGTATATCTGTCATCAAACAGATCAAATTCTCCATCTGGATATACCATCACATTCTCAATTATGGAACCATGACTCAGGTAGTTGTCTGTGTGGAAACATGCCGAATGTATTTCCGGTTCCTTTTCTTTGCTCAGATCAATGAGCTTTGCATAACAGCCGTTTTCAAAATTAGCTACTCCATTGCTGCCCCAACCGTGCTCATCGTCGCCAAGAAGAGCTCTGGAAGGATCTGCACTCAGCGTTGTTTTCCCTGTTCCGGAAAGACCGAGCAGAAGTGCACAATCGCCATCCGTACCCTCATTCGCACTGCAGTGGATGGGAAGAATGCCCTGGGCAGGAAGCAGATAGTTCATAACGGTAAACATGAGCTTCTTGATACTGCCTCCGTAGGCACTGCCGAACACTATTCCAAAACTTCTGTCCATATCCATAGCTACCAGCATATCGGAAGTGTGGTTGAGCTCGGGGTCTTCTCTGAGTTTTCCTTTGTACCTGGTGTAGTCCATTTTCGTTTCCGGTGAAGCCAGCAAGGTAAACGGCCTGTCCTTAAAAACAGAAATCTCAGCGGCTTCTTCAGACCACGGACGGAACATGTTATCTGTGAACAGAGCAGTGAGAGCCTTGTCTGTCACAACTCTTACAGGAAGAGCATACCTTGGATCCGCACCGATCATCCGGTCTGTTACATACAGTTCGTCGGCTTTCTCGAAAACCTGAATTATCTCCTCCCATGCCATGTCGAAAGTCTCTTCATGCAGAGGAAGGTTGTTGGGGCTTGTCCAGTCAATGGTTTTTTCGCTTTCAGCCCTCTTTACTATTACCGTGTCTTTAGGACTTCGCCCTGTGGATTCAGGTCGTGTCCATGTGGCAAGAGCTCCACACCTCATAACCAGTGCTTCTCTGCGCTCCACTGAAGACCTGATCATTTCTTCTCTGGAAATATTGTTTCTTACCGACGAACTTCTTTTTGCAAGCAGACCATTCAGGCTGTCCAAAAGAGACATTTTTCACCCCCGTGTTTGTTTCTGCCAGGTAACAGGTAAGCCGAACAATACCAGAGTAACAGGTCGGAAGGAAGTGCCGGCACTGCAAAAGCAGACTCTATTGGTTATGTTCCGGGAACAAACGGGATCGGAGTGTTTTTGAAAGCTGGCTATACTCAGGCAGAAAAAGCATGGTGCCTTTACGACTGGGCAAATTCATCTTTTGTTACCACCGTTGTCGCAGCGGTTCTTCCCGTTTTTTTCGCAGGTGTTGTTGCCGGTTCAGGTTCTGTCACGATCAACCTGCCGGGTTTCGAATTAACAAGTAATTCTCAGTCTCTCTGGGGATATGCAATGTCTTTTGCCGCCTTTCTTGTGGCACTGGGAGCTCCAGTGTTCGGAGCAGCTGCTGATGCAGGCGGAAGAAGAAAGCAGTTTCTTGGTGCCATGACGGCAGTGGGTGTTCTCGCTTCTGCTCTTCTGTTTTTCAGCGGACCCGGGCTGGTAAAGTTCACTCTGGCAGTTGTTGTTATGGGACAGATAGGTTTTGCAGGAGCCAACGTTTTCTACAACTCCCTTCTTACAAATGTAACTCCTCCTTCAAGACGGAACATCGTAAGCTCCAGAGGCTTTGCCATGGGTTATCTGGGAGGAGGTCTGCTGCTTGCTCTTAATCTGCTTATGATAAAAAAACCCGGTTTTTTCGGAATACCGGAGGGAACCCTGGCAGTAAGACTAAGCTTTCTCACAGTAGCCGTCTGGTGGTCTGTTTTTTCTATTCCCCTGTTCCGCAAAGTACCGGAAAACAGAATCTCTTCCAATGTAAGTTTTCCCGGACTCGTGCGCAATGCCTTTAAAACCCTTGGTTCCACATTCAAACACATCAAACAGCACAGACAGGTCTTCAGATTTCTGTTGTCTTTTCTTCTTTACAACGACGGAATACAGACGATTATTATCATGGCCACTGTGTTTGGCAAAGCAGAACTGGGCCTGGAGAGCAGTCACCTGATAGGTGCCCTGCTGCTTACCCAGTTCATAGGCTTCCCGGCAGCTATTCTGTATGGAAAGCTGGCAGCAAAAATCGGTTCAAAGAAATCTCTGCTCGTTGGGATTGCAGGGTACATCGCAATAGTTTTGTACGCATGGAAAATGACTGAAACGTGGCAGTTCTGGATACTGGCCGGTGCTGTGGGCCTGCTGCAGGGAGGTATTCAGGCTATCAGCCGATCCTACTACTCTGTACTCATTCCACAGGAAAACGCGTCGGAATACTTTGGTTTCTTTTCCATATCGTCAAGATTTGCAAGCATTCTGGGTCCCCTTGTGTTCGCAGTTATAGGAGACCTGACAGGAAGTACAAGAAATTCAATTCTCTCTATTTCTGTTTTCTTTGTAGCAGGAGGCATACTGCTTCTCACGGTAAAGGACCAGGAACATGCATAGACTGCTGAGTCTTATCGTTGTATTTCTTATTGCGCTGGAAGAACTTTTTCATCAAAAACTGGGCAGAGCAGGAAGACTGCCTCTCAGATCGGCAGAGACCGGAATGCCAGAAAAAGATTTTGACCGGTTCGATCTCCTGAGACTTCTTGAGCTGCTGTTTCTGGGACTTCTGTTTTCAACTTCTGCAGGTGATACCGCCACAGGTCACGGCCAGCTTACAATAGTTCTCGTCGGTCTTCAAACAGCCAGACTCTTCGGCAGACGGGTACTGAGCAGATGGTCTGTTCTTGGTGTTATTCAGGCATTTGAGCTTTTCCTTCTTTTATCCATTCTGTTTGTACCCCTGCACCCCACTCCAGGAGCTTATCCGCTGTCTCCCCGGTCTCTGATGGCCCTTGGCGGAGGAATAGTATTCAGCATCTTCGTTTACATTACTGCGGCATTTTCTCTGTCCTATGCAGTCAGGCTGTTTGCAAGGGAACACAGTTATCTTTACAATGTCTTTCCTCCCCTGGCCGGTTCTGAGGAATGGGCATACAAATTCTCCGCATTTGCCCTGCCTTTTGGAATTGTTGGAGCTGTCAGCCTGTTTTTTCTCCGCGGTGTGTCACTGCTCCCTGTGCTTTTCTCACTTTCGGTAACTCTACAGTCTGCAGGGGTTGTTATATGCAGAAAAGAAACATTCAACGGGCATCACCCGATTGTTCATATTCTGTGGAGCATCTCATTTCTCGTGCTGTACTTCATTACCATCGCAGGGCTCACCACAGTCGACCCTCTGCAGTAAGCGATGTACCACATTCAGCTGATTCAGCTGCCTCTGCACCCCTCATCCGCATGGGAACCCACAGGTAACATCCCCCTTGCTCCCGGTATTCTGGCTGCGGCCGCAGGGCTGCCTGTCGAGTGCGTATTCCCTGAAGAT
>JAGGYZ010000241.1 GCA_021162285.1 Candidatus Fermentibacteraceae bacterium | reverse complement strand
TGCCTATGTGGGGAGAGAGAATTGCCTGGTTGTCAAACGACAGACAGACAGTGTTCTTCAGCTCCGCCCCCATTGCAAGAACTGTTGTGCCTGAACTTCCGCCGATTGTGATGCTGTCCGGTGCGTAACCCCTTGCTCTTCTCCACAGCTGAACATCTCCCCTGTCCACCACTGCCAGCGAATCGTCATTCCTGAGATTGATGGTTCTGTTGTGCCCCAGAAAGAAGTCGGCAATACCGGAAAGCCTGTCGAAAGCCTCTGCGTTGGAAATACACACAGGCTCCCCTCCACGATTGCCACTTGTCATCACAAGAAAATCAAAGCTCTTTACCGGGTCTTCACCAAGCTGTTCTGCAAGCAGAGCGTGAAGGGGTGTAGTTGGAAACATTACACCGAGGTTCCAAAGCTCAGGTGCAAGAAGATCAAGGGGAAGTATGCTGTCCTTCAGCGTATCCAGAACCACAATGGGAGCCGAAGGAGAAATCAAAAGTTCTCTCTCTGCTTCCGAAACCCGGCAGTGTTTCTGCAGAACTTCAAGGTTCCGCGCCATAACTGCAAACGGTTTGGCAGGTCTGTTCTTGCGCTTTCTCAGCTTCTCAATCGCATCTCTGTCTGCTGCATCGGCAACCAGCAGATACCCGCCAAGCCCCCGAACTGCAACGATGCTTCCACGGGCCAGTTCAAGGCGGGCTTCTGAAAGAGGGTCTTCAACCTGTTTTGTATTCCCTTTCCCGTCTGCCCAGAACAGCTGTGGCCCGCACACAGGGCAGGCAATACTCTCGGCATGGAACCGCCGGTTCAGGGCATCATTGTACTCAGCCCGGCACTCACTGCACAGAGGAAATTCCTTCAGAGCAGTTCGTTCTCTGTCGTATGGCATGGCCTCAACAACTGTGTACCTCGGACCGCAGTTGGTGCATGTTGTAAAGGGATAGCGGTAAAACCTTGAAGAACGGTTGAACACATCGGATCTGCACTGCTCGCACATGGCCAGGTCTGCTGGAATGGAAACGCGGGCTGTTCCCTGAAAACTGCTGGTAAGAATTTCAAAGCTGGAAGCTGCCTCATGCTTCGCAATAGCCAGTTTCGAAACAATCTTAGTTTCCTCAAGACGAGCTCTCGGGGGCAGCTTTCCGGCAATACTGCTGACAAATTCTTCGACAACTCCACTGGGGCCGTCCAGCACCATGCGAACAGTTCCCGACTGGTTTCTAACCCACCCTGTAAGTCCGGCCTGCTTCACAATACGCGCCATTGCCGGTCTGAACCCCACGCCCTGCAGAATACCGTGGAGCTCAACTGTCAGACGAATGTAAGAAATTGTCAACACTGCCTCTTTTGTTTAACCCAGCACTTTCTTCAGAGTTCTCTTAAGAATATCAGGCTGAACAGGCTTCTGGAAAACCCCCGTAAGAGAAAGATCGGCATAATCGGCATTGTTTCTTAAAGCATCGCCTACAGAACTCAACAGAAACACAGGTACATCACACCCTGCAAACTTCAAATCTCTTGCCAGCCCTGTGCCGGAATCTACCTCTTCCATCATAAGGTCGGCTATCACCAGATCAGGCTTCTCCGACTTGAACTTCTTCAGCGCGTCTTCAGCACTGGAAGCGGTTAAAACCGTGTAGCCAAAACTCTCAATGAGAATTCTGAGAGCATCAAGCATATCGTTATCATCATCCACGTACAGTATAACCTGTTTTCCGTCTTTCATAGTATTCCTCATTTCGATTGCACAGGCAGAAGTGCATCTGTCCTCAGCGGTTTTCTGCTGTGTTCCGGGTTACATATTTTCCGAAATCACAATCTTCAAGCGCCAGCTTCATAAAAGCCAGTGCACGATCAAGATTTTCCAGAGCCTTCGGTGATATCCGCTCACCGAACTGGTTGAATTCGTAGCCTCTGATGCCCAGCATGTAGGCTTCAGCCCTGCTGGACAGCAGGTCTTCCGCCATTGCCATCAGTGCATCTGCGCTGATGCTGTGCGAGGAGAAACTCATGTGACTTCTGGGAACCACGGCCTCGAAATGAAAGGGTTCGGCCCCTGTTGTATCAGCGTCTGCAAAGATCACGAAATCGTGTTCTGCTATGGCAGCCGCATCCTCAACTGCCAGCTGGTAGTTGGAATCTACAGTAACCCCTTCAAGGTTCAGCTTCTCCATTCTCGCAGCAAATTCCGGCCCCAGGCCGTCGTCAAGACGACCCGGATTTCCGTAACCTATGATCAGAACTCTTTTCCCCTGCCTGCTCATCAGGTGGATCGCCTGTTTATTACCTGACCGTTGTGGTCAACCACACTGACAGTCAGAGGCATTTTACCAAGTGCGTGGGTGGCACATGACAAACACGGGTCGTAGGCCCTTATGGCAACCTCAACTCTGTTCAACAGACCTTCGGTTATCTCTGTACCCGAGAGGTATTTCTTCGCAACTTTCTCCACAGCCAGATTCATTGGAACATTGTTGCTGGTTGTGGAAACTATCAGGTTTGCCATTGTTACCTGATCGTCCTCGTTTACCCTGTAGTGGTGAAACAGCGTTCCCCTGGGTGCTTCAATCAGGCCAACACCCTCGAACCTGCGTTCACCCTTAACCACAAGGTCCTCTCCCTGCAGGTCTGTGTCGTTGAGAAGATCTCTGATCTTTTCAGCAGAGTGAAGAACCTCAATCATCCTTGCCCAGTGGTAGGCCATAGTAATGTTGTTGGGCTTCCCGCCGGTGAGAGCCATGAACTCTATCCGTGCCTCTTCAGCTTCAGGAGTGTCTATAAAATCTGCAGTGTTCACTCTGGACAGCGGTCCAACCCTGTACCAGCCCTGTTCTGTTCCAAGCTGCTTCATAAAGGGGAACTTCATGTATGACCAGTCTTTCACCTCTTCGGCAATGTAGTCGGTGTAGCCCTGGTAATCCACATGATCAAAAATCGTGTTTCCCTCGGCATCTATTGCCCTTAATCCGCCATCGTAGAGATCCATGGCCCCGTCGGCCCTGATAAGCGAGAGGTGGTTGGAGTCGAAGGAGCCGAAGTCGGACAGCTCATCAAGATGTTCTACGGTGTAGTCTTTTGCGATCTTCAATGCTCCCCGTGACCATTCGATCTGCTGATCGATGTCTTTCAGAAGGAAATCCCTTTCTGAAATACTGAGGTTCTTATTGATTCCGCCGGGGATTGCACCTGTACCGTGAATCTTCTTTCCGGCAGTAACCTTGATGATCTCCTGACCGTACTTGCGCATCATCACGCCCTGAACTGCAAGTTCTGGATACTTCTTGATCACGCCGATGATGTTCCTTACCGCCGGGTCTGCGTCGAAACCGAACAGCAGGTCAGGGGAAACCAGGTGGAAGAAGTGAAGGGCGTGGGACTGGTAGATCTGCCCGTAGTGCATAAGACGACGCATTTTCTCTGCTGTAGGGGTCAGTTTGTCAGCACCTACGATAACATCCATGGCCTTTGCCGCAGCAAGGTGGTGAGACACAGGGCAGATACCACAGAGACGCTGAACTGTAACAGGAACCTCCCAGTATGGACGGCCCTGAATAAACCTTTCAAAACCGCGGAACTCAACTATGTGCAGACGGGCTCTTGTAACCTGCCCATTCTCATCGAGAAGGATAGACACTTTACCGTGCCCCTCCACTCTGGTAACAGGCTCTATAATGATCCTGCTGGTGTCACCCAAGATGTTCCTCCTTTGTATCAATCATATTTTATAACTTCGTAAGGCAGGTCCATGGGCTTGTTTTCAAGCAATGCAACCAGTGCCTGCCACAGAAGATCCGCCGGTGGCGGACAGCCCGGCAGATAGTAGTCCATTTTCACCACTTCGTGGCAGGGGTATACCCTGTCAAGAATCAGAGGAAGCTCTTTGTCTCCGGGAATCTTCCCCGACGGGTTGTAAACGGTAGGGCCGTTCAGGTACGCTTCATCAAGGCATTCCTTGAGAGGGATGTTGTTGCGCATGGCGGGGATACCGCCCATTATTGCACATTCGCCCACTGATATAAGGATGTCACAGTTTTCGCGGAAATACTGAAGGTTGTGAACATTCTCCTCGTTGCAGCATCCGCCTTCAATCAGGCCAACTGCGCAGCGTCCGGTGAACTTCTTTATATCGTCTACAGGAGACTTGTCGAAATCCACCAGCTCAACAAGTTTCAGAATGCGATCATCGATGTCCAGCAGGGACATATGGCAGCCGAAGCATCCTGCCAGTGATGCGGTAGCAATCTTTGGTTTTGCCATATTCTATAACCTCAACTTTGCTTTACCGCAGCCTTGCGGGATTCAATGTCGGACCCGATAGGCTGGGAGTCGTACTTGCGTTTTCCTATGGGTACAGCGTAAGCACTGCGCTTCTTGAGAATGGCCCCTACAGGACAGTTCTCTATGGCCCTGTCCGTTACAGAAACATCTGTACCGGAGAGGTCTGTGTCAGAGTTGAATGCCACCCGTTTGTGGATACCCCGACCTACAAACTGGAACACATTCTTTCCGTCCAGCTCTTTTGAGGAGCGTACACATCGTCCACACAGAATACACCTGTTGTGGTCGATGTATATATCCGGATGGCTGGCATCCACATCGTGCTTGTTGAACATATACGGATACCTGGGAGCCAGCATTCCAAGCCTGTAGCCAAGTGCCTGAAGTTCGCAGTTTCCGCTCTTCTCGCAGAATGCACAGTAGTGATTACCTTCTACAAAAAGCATTTCAACGATGCTCCGCCTGATGTCGTTCAGTTCCGGGGTCTCGCTGTCTACAGCCATACCCGGTGATACCGGCTGGGTACAGGCTGCCTGGGGACGATCGTTAACCATAACCGTACACACACGGCAGCTGCCGAAGGGGAGCAGGTCTTTGTGGGCACACAACCTGGGAATGTAGATCCCCGCCTCATCAGCCGCCTGCATAATGGTCTGACCCTGTGTGGCTTCTATCTCCACTCCATCCATGGTAAACTTTATTTTATCGCTCATTTGGAACCCTTTCTTCAGTCAGCGTAAATCACAGACTTGCGCCCCTGCAGATCTTCACCTGCGGCAAGTGCCTTGTGTATGTCAAAGGTTCGCTGCATGCCGTCTTTGTTCTCTCTTACAAGCTTCTCGTACTCACCCCGGAAATTTTTCAGTGAAGTACGAACCGGGTTTGAAGAGGTCTGCCCAAGGCCGCAGCGGCTTGCAACTGCCACTGTTTTCCCAAGTTGTTCCAGGTAGTCAAGGTCTTCCGGAGTACCCTTTCCTGCAATTATTGCCTCAAGCCGCTGTTTAAGCAGTTCGTTACCCACCCTGCAGGGTGTACAGTAACCGCAGCTTTCCTCGCAGAAGAATTCCATGAACTCGTGGGCGATTTCAAGGGGGTTTCTGTCTTTGTTGAAGATCATCACCGCTCCGCCGGTTGCCACATCATCGTAGCATATCTTTCTGTGAAAATCGGCTTCACCAATGAGCTGACCGGACGGACCACCCACCTGCACGGCGTAGGCATCTTCCGCACCTGCTTTCTCGAGCAAATCACTTACGGTGATTCCGAACTCAAGCTCGTACACACCGGGTCTTGTGCAGTCTCCCGATATACTCAACAGCTTGGTTCCAGTGGAACCTTTTGACCCCATTTCAGCAAACCAACCTGCACCTTTGTCAAGAATCCTGGCAACGCAGCAGAATGTTTCCACATTGTTTACCGATGTGGGAAGTGTCAGATAGCCCTTCTGTGCCGGAAATGGCGGTCTGTTCCTGGGGTCACCCCGCAGCCCCTCACAGGAACTGATAAGAGCGGTTTCCTCTCCGCAGACATAGGCTCCGGCGCCCATCTGTATTCTTATATCGAAGTCAAAACCGGTCTTACCCAGAATGCTCACACCAAGAAGGTTTTTGTTTCTGCGCTCTGCAAGAACGCTCTCCAGGAACGGTCTGAGGTAGGCATACTCTCCCCGGAGATACACAACACCGGTGCCTGCACCGATGGCGTATCCCGCTATTGTCATTCCCTCAAAAAGAAGATCGGGTTTTTCAGTGAGGATGGTACGGTCTTTGAATGTTCCCGGCTCACCCTCATCGGCATTACAGATTACAACCTTCTCGGAGCCGCTGGCGGCCCTTGTAAACTCCCACTTCATTCCTGTGGGAAAACCTGCCCCCCCCCGACCGCGCAGACGAGCTGTCTTTACATCTTTTATCACTTCAACCGCAGACATGGACAACGCCTTGTGAATTGCAGTTCCATGCTTCAGATCGGCAAAGATCACCGGACCTCTTTCGCGTATGTTGTTGTTTACCATGGAATTTACAAGAGGATCAGCGTTGTTGCCGTCTCCAAGCATGTGCAGAAGACGATTCTCGTCTTCGTTTTGTTTCAGCGACTGTACAATTTCTCTCGCTGAATCGCTTGAGAGCCTTGTCAGCACTTTGTTGTTAACCAGTGCCGCAGGTGCCTGATCGCACATACCAATACAGGGGGTCCACTCCAGTGTAAACTTTCCATCAGAGGTAGACTCACCAAAATCGATGCCAAGCTCTTCACGAAAAGCCTCTGCGACTTTTTCAACACCCTGCATCTTGTCGATAATGTCATTGCACAGACGGATAACAAATTTACCCTTAGGCTCTTCTGACAGAAAGGAGTAAAACGAAACAACGCTTTCAACTTCAACTCTGTGAGAATTCACCGCCTGGGCAATAGTGTTCATCGCCTGGCCGGAAACCTGTCCGAAACGGTCCTGAACCTCGCGGACAATATCCATCATCCGTGTCCTGTCGTTACCGTTGCGGCTGCAAATCTGCTTAACGTCTCTTTCTAGATTCTCTGCCATTGAATACCCAGCCCTTTGTCATGAGTGTACAGAACAACAAATTCCGGAAACACCTTTTCTTGCGATAGCCGGTCTTCCCGTACTTCTGTTAACTTCTCAACTGCCTCTGCAGTCTTGTTCCCGGCTTGTTCCAGCCCCCATTCCGCCGGGAAAAAAGCAATGTACCTGTTCCTGCACCTGTTAATTTCTCTGCTCCCAATCACCCGGTGTTTCACCCTGAAAACCCACCGGAAATGTTGTGTGTCTGTTACTGTAAATCCTGTTAAATGTTGAACCACAAGTATCCGGTAGAAACACATACTTCCTACTTATTATATCGGATTATATGGAGAAAAATCAACACCTGAAACGCCACAAGATTACTCTTCATATTCTACTGTACTGCAATATGTTATATCGTTTCAGAAAAGTTGCACTGCCCTAACAGTTACCTGTGTGAAACAGACCGCTGGAAGATATTGGAAGAATTAAGTCGCGGAAACACAGAACAGCAG
Source organism: Candidatus Fermentibacteraceae bacterium (assembly GCA_021162285.1). Classification (GTDB taxonomy): domain Bacteria; phylum Fermentibacterota; class Fermentibacteria; order Fermentibacterales; family JCC-6; genus Sabulitectum. Next base: position 5,133 of record JAGGYZ010000241.1, on the reverse strand, counting down.
GCTGACTACTTAACAAGAGTTTTCAGAAGTTTTACCGTCTCAGAAAGATCTCTTACCTGCCATGCAGCCGAGTCTTTCAAACCGCTCTCGTTGGTAAAAACGACCTTCAGAAGAGGTCTGCCGCGGGATTTACCCAGAAAGGATTTGGGTGTTTCAATGGAAACAATTGATACGATTGGAATGGTGATTGATTTTTTTGGAAGCCACATTTCAGAAAAGATCTCGTCTTCAGTGATCACAAGTGAGCAGTTACCCCGCATCTGAGAATACCCGAGAGATTCCTGCCCGAAAAAACTGGCACTTGATTTTACAGAAACAACCTTCCTGTCTCTGAACCTCTCAAGCAGTTCCTCCGCTTTTTTTGTCTGAGCTTTTCTTGCGGCTTTTAAAAGTATGTAAAGCAGAGCCAGAGCTGACACCACCAACAGAATTATTACTGGCATGTTCCCTCCTGTTCACAAACACAGCGGAATATTAAACCGGCGAGCTGTCTGCTCTCTGCTGCAGAAATTCAATGGCAGAGAGAGCTGCGATTGTTCCATCGGCCACTGAGGTTGTAATCTGGCGGAACCGTTTCTCCCGCAGGTCGCCTGCGGCGAAAACTCCCGGAACACTGGTGTTCATCTGGCGGTCCGCAATCAGCTCTCCTCTTTCATTCAATTCAAGGATACCTTTAAAAACAGCAGTGTTGGGCACGTAACCGATGAAGATAAAACAGCCTTCCGCTGGAATTAAAGTTCTTTCGCCGGTTTCCTTGGAGGCTACAATTACTGTTTCCAGATGATCTGTCCCGGTAAACTCAATGATATCCTGTGCCATGAGGAAGTGTATTTTTTCGTTCTTTCGAGCTTCTTCCACTATCCACGGCTGGGCCTGAAATTCGTTGAACTCGTGAACAATCGTAACCTTTGAAGCATATTTGGTTAAACCTACAGCCTCTTCAAGTGCAGAGTTCCCACCACCTATGGCAACTATTTCCTTGTCTGTAAAAAAGTCTCCGTCACACGTGGCACAGTAGGAAATACCAGTTCCCATAAACCTCTGCTCGCTTTCCATACCCAGCTCACGGGGAACTCCTCCTGTGGCAGTGATCACCGCATGGGCATAGAATCTGCCTTCATCCTCAACCTCGACCCACTTGTCTTCACCGGACAGGTTCATACCTGTAACAGGAGACTGGGTCATTACTTTGCATCCAAAGGTTTTTGCCTGACGAAGCATTGTCTGCGAAATGTCCCATCCAGAGGTAGTTTCCACGCCTGGGTAGTTGGCCACATTGTAAGACATGACCATCTGTCCACCTGCAGTACCGGAATCTATTATCAGGGTTTTTACCCTTGCCCGAGACAGATAAATACCGGCAGTAAGACCGGCCGGACCAGCGCCCAGCACGATAACATCGTATTTCTCACCCATGAATTTTCCTCCGGATGGTTACAGACTATCACTCAGAAACTGATCAGGAAAACTCTCTGTCGAGGATTGAGGTAATCTGTTTCTTGTTTTGAATACTTGTTGTGGCTGCAACAATCTTGCCGTTCTTGTAGTAGATGGTGAAAGGAAGACCGTTGAATCTTCTGCACTCCGGAAGTGATCTGATGTTGTATCCGGCGGGACCGTCAAAATCCATGTCGCGGAAAACAACACTGGGGTACTTCTCTTCAAGATTTTCCATTATGTCGTAAACAGGAAGACACATGGGTCCCATGCGTCCGCAGCAGATCATCACATTTTCGTTATTCTCAATAATATCTTTGTAGTCAGCGTCTGTGTCCGTGTGCTTCAGATTGGTTCTTAACATTACAACAACTCCTTGAAAAATACTATTGTGGACCACCCACATAATGGCCGGTAATATACCGGAGCTATCGTGTTTCGTCAAGCTTCTTCGATAAGATGATTTCACATAATAATCATACAATAATTATGTTTATTTATCTGCATTTTCATACAACTACCCATTCAATATCTTCGCATGGTATACTGCTATTGCTGAAGTTCAGGCATCTCCAGAATGTAAACCTGCTGATAAAGTTCGGGGTTCACGGAATATGCAATGATCCCGAACTGGTCTATGGTAAACTCCCAGAAGGTACTGTCTTCACCGGCACCAGGTACAGAAACTGTGAACAGTTTTTCACCAGAGTAATCGTACACATCAAACACAGGCTCTTGAACTGTTCCTCTGCGAACCCACACTCTGCCTTCTCCGTCAGTTTCCACATCACTTATTGTATTTCTGCAGGGTTGGGGGTTGTATTGCAATGCCACTCCGTCAAGTCCAAGTGCTCTCAGGTAAGAAATTACATAGGTTTCCTCTTCATCCATCTCCTGCTGTGTTTTCTCTACTCTGTCTGCATCCTGCTCGATCTCAAGGAACAGCTCGCCGTCTGCTCTGAAACCCTGCACAAGGTACTGTTCACTTGTAAGCTCTGCTATGAACACATTCCCGTCTCTGTCTGCTGTGAACACATGCCCCATCAGACTGTTCTTCAGCATGGTAGTAAGGTCGTTGGGATCATATGGGAAAACATACTCCCAGTACTTCCTTGCAGGCTCCTCATCTTCTTCATACAGCCCTATAAATGCATCCACTTCCAGATCTCCGCTTTCATTCACATCCACAACAACTCTCATGGCAATGTATGAGCTTCCTTCAGCACCTACAGCATTCATCAGGGGATTGTTGGAAATCTGTGTAACCAGCCCCAGCCATTCTCCGCTCTGAGTAAATGCGTGCACTCCCCCACTGTACGGAGATTCCACCAGTATTCTTCCGTCTTCAGTCACCACTATGGCAAACGGGTTAAGCAGTTCGCCGGGGCCACTGCCTTCATTGGAAATCTGCCTGATGAATTCGCCGGAAGGTGAGTATACCCGCACGCAGCATGCAGAACGATCAAGAACCAGAATGTTTCCACTGAGGTCGTGGGCAATCTGCTGAACTGCCCCAAGCACATAGTTGCTGTCTCCCAGCTCAATACCTATTGTCCCGGTTATCTCCAGCTCCAGTGTCTGTTCTGCCGCAAAATCAGATTCGGCTCCACTGGTTTCCCCTGCTCCTCCGCCACAACCTGCAAAAGCAAAAACAGCTCCCACCACGACAAATTCTCTCAGAGTCATTTGAACATCCTTTCATTTTCAGTTCTGTGTTCAAACACAGGACAACAGTACACGCGTCAGCGTTACAGGTATACAGCATCTGCACTGATTGTAAATGAAATCTGCAATTAATTAACTGTTGTTTGTGTAATCCGGGCAATTCAGTTATTGTTTCACCAACTCTTGAAAAGGAGCAGACATGCCCGGCTGTATTCAAGTGAAAAACCTTACAAAGAGCTACTCTGACCTCACCGCCGTGAATTCAATCAGCTTTGATGTTCACCGTGGTGAGATACTGGGCATTCTCGGACCCAACGGTTCCGGAAAAACCACAACTCTCAAATCCATTCTCGGGCTTATAGAGTTCGACAGCGGCTCTATTGAGGTAAACGGTCTTTCCATCAAAAAGCAGAGAAGAGAGATTCTGAAGGAAATGGGGGCAATTCTTGAAGGAGCCAGAAACATCTACTGGCATCTCACCCCCATGGAAAACCTCGTCTACTTCGCTGGAATCCGCGGTATACCCAGGAAGCAGATGGTAAAAAGAGCTGAATATCTTCTGGAAAGCCTTGAACTTACCGATGTGGCACACAAAGAGATTCGTCAGTTTTCCTCAGGCATGAAACAGAAATGCGCTCTTGCCTGTGCCTTTATACACAACCCGTCAATACTTCTGCTGGACGAACCCACTCTTGGTCTTGATGTAGAGATAACGAGAACGATAATGAGCTGGCTCAAAGATGTTGTGGAGAAGGAAGGTAAAACAATCGTGATTACCTCTCACAACATGGATTTCATAGAAAATATCTGCCACAGGATTCTCATTATCAGGAAGGGTGAGATAATCTCCCACGAAACTGTAAAGTCACTGAAAGAAAAATTTGCAGGCAAGCACTTTGTAATCGAACTGAAAAACGAACCAAAACAGTCTCTCATCCAGAGCATCTCACATCATGGAAGTGTAACTTCTTCAGAAAACTCACTGAGAATTGAACTTAAAACCCTCAATAATCTGCTGCCTGTCCTGCAGCTTCTGGGGGACAGCAAGGCGGAAATGGTGGATTTCCGAAGCGTGGAAAACGATCTGGAAGATATATTTCTGGAGGTTATCAGAGGGAAGACACAATGAAAACACTGAGTCTGATAAGTGCTGAGGGACGGATGATGTACTGGAGCCTTCGCCGGTACATGTTCAACACAGTGGGTATGGTTGCAGCCCTGTTTGTCATCTTCATGGGAATGTTCTGGGGAGTAAAATCCATAGGCGGCTCCGGTGTAACCGGCGATTCTCTGGACAGCATGCTGGTGGGCTATATCCTGTGGGTAAGTGCCATGCTTGCACTTGGGAACACAGGCGGTGAAATTCTAAGCGAGTCTCAGCGGGGTACCCTTGAACAGCTGTATCTCTCTCCCCTGGGAGCACACAAAGTATTCCTTTACAGAGCTCTCACCAACATAGTGTTCAATTTCATGGTTATCACAGTTATGCTCTATCTGTCCATGGCTGCAACAGGCAGGTGGATGCATATAAATCTTCTGCACCTGTACGCAATGATCTTTGTTTCAACCCTCTCTCTGGTTGGTGTAAGTTTCATGATGGGCGGGCTTGGGCTGGTACACAAGAAGATCAGTTCCATCAACGGGATACTGTCTTTCGGTCTTATCGGCCTTATGCTCCTGCCTACCTACCCGGTAACACCCTATTCATTCCTGCCGTTTATTGCCGGAGCGGCGGCAATAAGAAAATCCATAGTAGAGGGTACAGGTTTTCCTGTGTGGTGGTACATGTTCATTGCGGCAAACAGCATGCTGTACCTTGCCGCCGGGCTGTTTGTCTTCAGAAAAATGGAAACCAAAGCCCGACGCCTTAACAAGATGAATCAGTACTAAGCTTTATCACCGCTGCTAAAAGCAATCTGCACCTGTTCGATTTAGATGTGGAATCTCATTCGCGGGAAAGATTGAAAGCAATATTTAACTTGAGGAGGATCTAATTCCCGCTCCCCGGAACGCGGTTGGAGTTCCCATTAC
>JAGGYZ010000263.1 GCA_021162285.1 Candidatus Fermentibacteraceae bacterium | reverse complement strand
TTCTCCAGACACCCCAGACAACACACCATGACACAAGTGGCAGCTCATCAGGTATGCGGTTCACATGCATCTCTATGAAAGCCCGGTCGGGTTTCTGCATTCGGGTTGTAACTTCACCGCCGGCCAGTTTTGTAAAACCTGCTTTTTTGAAGAAGTAATCAAGCCTGCCCCCGCTGGTTGTGCTTATGCCATCCCTCTTTAAACCGTCTCTGATCAGATTGGCCAGACCTGTTTCAGGGAATTCTTGTATTCTGGTGTAGTCATACTCTGCAAAAACAGCGAACAGCCCTGCAGGAGACAGTTTCTTTCTAACATTCTTAAGCCATTTTACCGGCTTATCCAGACTGGAGAAGAAAAAAGAAGATACATAAAGATCGGCAGGACGGGGATTTCTTACAGCATCGCCGTGAACAAAGTTTGTGTCGTTTGGAAGCAGTTCCAGATTGATGTCCATCCCTGTGTAAACAGCATCTGTGAGGGTTTTCAGTTCCCGCCCCAGCAACCCTGTTCCACAGCCCGGCTCGAACACCGTACTGATCTGCCGCAGAGGAAGAACAGAATAGATGTACCTCCGCAGCAGGGAAAGTTCTGCAAACTGTCGTTCGTAGATTTCCTTCAGCTGGTTGTTGCTACATGGAATCCCGGCAGACGACTGCGTTCTTTTTCTCAAGAGGGCATCCTCCTCCGCACAGGCTGAAATCAACACATCCCCGGCAGACATCGTCTACCCAGTCTCTGTTGCGGGCTCCTTTGAACAGATCACTGTTCCAGATAGAATCCCAGGGCGCACTGAGGATGTTTCCAGCGGATTCGTACCAGCTCTGGCATGGAAGAACCTCACCGTCTGGCTCTATGCACAGGTTGTATTCACCTGCGGTACACCTCTTCTCTCCCAGATCAAATTCCAGCGGGTTAAAGCTGCAGTACCTTGTGGGGGAGTACCATATAAATTTCATCCCAAGCTCTTCAACCTTGCTGTTCATTGCCAGAATGGTGCTTTCAAGCTGATCTGTACTTACAGCAAACTCGCCCTCAAGAGCTTTTCCGCTGTAGATAATGGCATTCGCCGCCACGGAAGAAAGGCCCAGTTCGTGTACGAACTGTACCGTATCAGCCATTCCTCTGTAGTTATCCAGTGTGATTGTGGTGTTCGTTATTGTGTGTATTCCAGCTTTTGCGCAGTTCCTTATACCCTGAACGGTGCTGTCAAAGCTGTCGGCTCTGGTCATTTTGTTGTGTATTTCTCTCTGTGCGGATTCAATTGTAATCTGTATGTGGTCAAGCCCTGCATCTATCAGAGTCTGAAGATAGGCTTCATCTGCAAGCTTAACTCCATTGGTCAGAAGCCCCGTAACAAGACCAAGAGACTCGGCGTACTTTATAAGTTCTTCCAGATCATCTCGAAGAGTAGATTCTCCTCCAGTGAAAATCACATGAGGAACACCCAGATCCCATATTTTTTTCATTACGGTTTTCCACTGATCTGTAGACAACTCGCTCTTCTGCCTTGTCTGGTTGTAACAGTGGGCACAGTTGATGTTGCACCTGTAGGTAAGTGCAAGATCCATTCTGTACGGAACCTCGACTTCGGTCTGGAACGGTTCCCTTACATCCATGTTCACGAACGAAACAGGCTCATAAGCTGCCGTTTCCAGAATGCTTTTCAGTGTTTCGCCGTACTGCTTCAGATCCAGTGCCGCCTGCTTCTTCTTTACTGCATACCTTGTTGTGAGAAACTTCAGCATTTCGTTGTGTGTGTATTCGGAAAGAAACATCCAGGTAATATCTGCAGCAACCGGGTTCATGTGAATAACCCTTGATGCGTCAACGGTGAGCAGACCCTTCCCGTCGCCATTGATTCTGAGGTGAAATCTGTGATCTTCCCTGCGAAAGTGGTACATACCGGGCTCTGTAATTCTCTTCCCGGCATCTTTCAGTAATTTAAACATTATTACCTGCCCCCCCCTGCACAGGCGCACGCACACCCTGCGCATGCACACGCACACGAAGACCCACCGCCGGAGCCTCTGTATGTTGATACCGGAACCGGATTTGTTTTTGAAGTAACTATCGTTGAAAGCCCTGTAAGATCACTTACAGTGTTCTGCGCCGTTCTTGTCAGCGACCCGGCCACCTGAGAGCATGCCTGAGAAAGAGTCATCCCGCCTGAACCTCCACCTGTAATTTTCCCTGAAGGAAACATGCTGTACATGTATGCGGGCATGAGGATACTGCCGCCTGAGGGAATTTTTTTCAGTCGCGAATCGAATTCCTCGTCAGTGAGAAGCCACTGGAACCAGCTTCCAAACACTGCCCCTGCTCTTTCCGATGATTCGTCGTCTGCCACCATCTTCCAGGCGCTCTCTATAACCCTGCGGTAGTATTCCTGAGATTCTTTAAGTGAAAATCCATCCATCTTCTTCTCCAGAACCTCAATCATGTTCACGAATATCTGTTTCAGCTTTTTACCTGGAACAGGTTTGTCTGATGGATCATCGGGAAGAAGTGCCAGCAGTTCCTTCTCGTATGAGCGAAGCACCGGTAGAGTATCCGGTTTAACCAGCCTGCCCTGTTTTCCCAGCTTCAGCACACCCTTTTTAATCAGCCCGAAGAGTATGAGAACAAACACTCTGTCAAGTTTCTGCTCCAGCAGAAGAGCCGCCAGAGGTGCAGTAAGCCCACGCCTGATTCCGCTTCCCTCAAGCCCCAGCTTGGGCGGGAGGTACTCGCTTCTTCTGCGCTTAGCCTTGATAACTGCCCTCGCAACGGCGAACACCAGGGAACCGACGAACAGGAAAAACAAACCGAAACCTGCCAGAACAAACAAGGTATCCTCGGAGATCAGCGGTTCTTTCGGTCTTTCTGAAAGCGGTCCGTCTACAAGGTCATCTGGAAATGAGATGCCAACCATGTACGGCGAATCCACCCTTCTGGTCTCTTCCCAGATGTATGAAACCCGCCCGTCTTTCTCTACACTGAAATCTGTGAAAGGTCTGTCATGATACCTTACATTATCAGTGGTCGATCCCTCTGGGAACACCATAACAAGAGTAAAATCACTGTATCCGCTCAGCAGGTCCGAGTCAAACCAGGTGGGTGTAAACTCAACAGAGGCGTAGTCATCATCTTCGGTGTCCAGAAACACCATGTTTTCGTTGGTACCTGTAAGCCAGAAGTGGCCCTGTTCTCCTGAATATATGGAGCTGCCGCCGAGGTGAACCTCCACCCCCTTGTCTATGTATGTTGAGTAGCGGATGTCTGTAGCAACTGCACCGTCTACTCCGGCCTCAATGGAGCTCAGTTGATAGTTATCCGATGGAAATCCGATATCGACAATATCAATACTGCTGTACCCGGGTGTACACTGAAAAAGTATTTCGTAGCTGATATCCAGGCTTCTGTCTGTGTTGACTTCAACAACACACCTGAACTCCGGAATTGAAAAGTTGTAGCTCTGTCCCAGAGCCACAGATACAAGAAGAACACCTGCAAAAAGAGCTTTCACCATTTTGGAGCCTCCTCAATCTGGTATTCACTGTGACAGTAAGGGCATGTAACAAATATTGTACCGGCTTTAAACGACAGGTTTTCTGATGAAAGCGTGCCTCCGCACTGAGTACACTTCATCCCTTCCAGTTTTACATCACCTGAAAGCTCAAGTTCACGCTTTATCACAACATCACGGGTCCCGGGGTTTTTCACTCCATACACAACGAGAAAAACACCCAGACCAATCATGACGACACCTGGTAATGGACGACCGCCTACAAGGAACACAAGACCGAAAAACAGAACAACAACACCTACCAGGGCAAGAATTATCTTTACAGCTTTCATTTTTCCCCTTCCGAAACCCCAATGGTGTAAATAATACCTGCGCATCTGTATTGCAAGCTCATGGAATAGCAGTGCCATCAAATCCTAACAACAGATTCAGGCAGCCAGGCAGTTAAACAGTTATGATATATTTGTTGACTGTGTAAAATGGCTTGAATATTAACTGCAGCAAAGTTGTGTAATCGCGCATCTCACAGCAGTGTATCAGTTATATCCAGCTGCTGGTTACCGGGATTATCGATACTGTGGAGCTTTGTATGCCGAAAACTGAACCGTTTGAGAAACACAGCGAGGCGTATGACGAATGGTTTGATAAAAACCATCGCCTGTATGAAGCCGAGCTGCTTGCCATCCGCCGGCTTGTTCCTTCGACTGATGCTGAAGGGATGGAAGTAGGTGTAGGCACCGGTAAATTCGCCGTACCACTGGGAATAAAAGTTGGTGTTGAGCCTTCGGAAAAGATGGCTGCCAAAGCCAGGAAAGCCGGCATCAATGTTTACCCAGGAGTAGCGGAGAATCTGCCTTTTTCCGACGGCATGTTTAACTTTGTACTGATGGTAACCACAATCTGTTTTGTTGATGATGTTATCAAGTCTTTCGCGGAGGTCTTCAGGGTATTAAAGCCCGGAGGGTGCATCATTACAGGATTCGTCGACAAAGAAAGTAAACTGGGTAAACGCTACATGGAAAACCGGGAAAACAGCAAATTCTACAGAGAGGCCACATTTTTCTCCACAGAAGAGGTTCTGAAATACCTTGAAGAAGCTGGATTCCGTTCTGTGACAATCAAGCAGACTCTTATTCCAGGAGTGCCACAGAACACCATTCTTGATGGCTTTGGTAAAGGTGCTTTTGTCGCTGTTAAGGGGATAAAATAAAACCCGTACAACAACAGTATGCCCGGCGGCAATTCCAACCAAAAATCCCGCAAAATTAGAGTACCCGAAGCCCCTGGTGAGTTCTCTATAAAACAATACAAAATTGAAAATGTGATGAAAAAGAAAAGAAGTGATTCCCCGGTATTGAAACACAACCACAGCTATGTTTCAATACCGGTTAGCTCAATTTATCAGAAAATTGATATCTTCTCCATCTGAAGAATATCAGTGCCTTTACTAAGCACAACGAAATACATCCCGGCACTGTAGGAAGAACTGTTTAAATGAATTTCGGAACCTTCCCCTTCGGAAATTTCTATTTCCTCGACTTTTCTTCCAGACAAATCGTAGAGGAAAAGATCACAGTTTTCAAACTCACCGGAAAGTTGAAGATCAACACTACCGGCAGATCGCAGGACTTGAAGCACTGCCTGAGCCTCTTCCTCTGAAACCGAGTCATTACTGCTGCCTGCTGGTATCCTTAGCAAACTAACTGTGTGAGCAGGCATCCCTTCCAGATAGACAGCGAGTCGGGGCTGGCTAAGTTGCGAACCATCATCCTTCTGAACTCTAGCATACTCATCAAGATCAATCAAGGCAGAGGTAGGAACTCTCTGAACTCTAGTACTCGCCTCAATACCAACTAAAGCAGAGGTAGGAGTCGTTTGCTCTGTTGAACAAACAATCTGAGTTGGATCCCAACCTCCCCAGCACTCAACATCACCAAAGTCGCATGCATACTCGTTAGGAAAATAAATTAGAGGAGAAGCGTAACCATCAATATCACCATCATAGGATACAAGCAGAAGAATTTCCCCACCAAAATCTTCCTGCAAAGCAATGAAATTCAAGTACTCTTCCTGAGGCACAGGGATATAACCTCCTCCAGAATATGTAGCATTTACAGCTTCAGTAGCATCAAGAACGTCATAGTCAGAATGATTCACCAGGGCATTCAGGAAATCAGGTCCACCATCTTTGCCCCTAAGCATCCCAACTACATCATGAACCGAGCTTACAATGTCGGCATTTTCTTCACAATCTCTACTGGGCCCCCAGTTCAGGAACTCATTGGGAGCTCTGAAGAATGGACTGCTCGTCCCACTGGAAGCAGGACCACCCTGCAATGCCATATCAAGAGCATAGAAAGATATTCCTCTGCAACCATGAACAATTGGAGCTACTGTGAGGTAAAGCAGAGTATCACTCTCAGTCGGGCCAGTGTTATGTGAGGGTGGAAAAGAAGCTGCAAGCATCGGAAACTTACCGAAAGCCTGTATATTGGCAAAAAGACAATTTGTCTCAGTAGTCTGGTTAACTCCCCATTCGAATTCAAGATCAATAGCTCCATTTTCGTTAGCTAATCCGTCATCTCCCGGCCAACAGAGATTGTTAAAATACAGGTCCGTAGATGCAAAGTCCGACGAAGTTTCTTCTTTATTATTATCCTCTCTCATCTCACCGTCTCGAACTGATATGAGATTCGAGTTCGGAACAAGCTTTGGCATTAAGGCATAGACCCAGGATCTGCGTGTATGTCTAACTCTCATGGGATTGTTTACAACGCCCCAGGAAGAGGTATTATACAAGGCCGGATTGGTTTCGTTAGCCCAACCACCAGTTTCATCAGGGTCTGTTGGAAAATGATTGAACTCCTGGGTATAGTAGCTGTTGCCAGCCCCATCCCCTCCAAAGAAGAACTGCGTTTTATTCATATGCCAGCAATGTCCAAAGGATAAATGATTAAAATTGGAAGAATTCAGGAAACCCAGGAAGATCTCTTCATGCTCATTATTCATTTGCATAGTTTCTCCATCACCACTACACCAGTGCATATACATTTCGTGAATAACAGCATCTCCATCAACAAGAGCACAAAGAATATCCTTAGCTGGGGAATATGAAGTCACCGGCCATGTAGTTTCTCTGTAGGCAATAACAGCACCAGGGTTAATTCCATTCCCAAACAAACCAGTTTCTACAGTTGAAGAAACTTCCCAATTATCTTGAAATTCAGTATGTACTTCAACATAATTTCCTATATTGTTGTAGAGGATAAAGCCACTCTGCCTGTACGGGAAGTCATCACTCCAGAAATATCCCCAAACAACACCTGTGGGAGAAAATCCAGTAGGTAAAATGAGTGGTGCACTATTAACATTGGTAAGACCATTCCCTAATGTGTTCTTGCCCAGGATCCAAACTCTTTTTTGGAGTTGCATTCCAGATACACTATCACCGCACCAAAGAATTCGCATATTGGCACTGCCGATTATCCCGGTATTTCCATTTGCTGCCAGGTTGGAAGATCTGTAGTTGTCTTCCCCAACACAAAAGAGCATCGTTGAAGCTGTTTCATTCAGATTGGGAGGATTTACAGTTGTCAGAGCAGATCCATTATGAATAACTACCTCAGCCTGCTCAATCTGCTCACCGGTATGATACATTACAACAGCAGCATTCTGATTGTGCTCCGATAACGCTCTATCTCCAACATCAGATGCACGATAATCACTGGAAGCAACTTCGAAAGGCCAGGAAAGTCCGGGTTGATATGTAAATACCTGGGTAAACCCGGGAATCCCCATCTGTTCCTCTCCGGTAACCTCATACACTCTGAAAGTTGTGTTCCCGGATGATACATCATTATCTAAACTCCAGAGTTCATCCCTGTTGTTGTAGGCGTAGTAGTGGTTACTAGAAATATCCGTAGGAATCAGATCTGTTGCTCCCCAAACATCTGCCTCTGGTATTGAGGTATTACAGCTTTCTGAAAAGGTTCTGGCAGGATACCAGTCCAGCATTGGGAAATCCAGACGGCTGCATAATTGATAGATTGTTGAACTAGTTTCAGTATGTGGATCATCCAGTGAAGGCACATAAGCTGCGGGCATTGCCATGAATGAACTAAGAGGAAGACCAAGATTATTACTCCAGGTGTGGAGATTAGTCAATTGATTTATTATTAAAAGCCGGTTAGCTGCGCTAGCTGCATCATACACCCCGTCCGGCTCATTAAAACCATGGATTCCAACAACTGGGGCATAGCCTGGTGGAACAGGTTCAGATAAGTAGGATTCCAGGTATGCTTTCATGTCAGTATTGAAAGCTCCTTCGTTCAGAATATGGCCAAACCCGCCGGGAATCAGATTTAGTCCCAAGTCCCGAATCATGTTTGCTCTTCCCGGAAAATAGAGGGGTCTTCCTGATCTTACATCGCTACCTAAAGATTCACGAATTATTACAGAATTCACACCAGCGTTCTTCGCCTGTGTGAGTATTCCCAAAAGCTCTCCATCTGCGTAAGCGAAAGCCTGAGGGTCTTCATAGTCTTTGTAATATCGAGCATATTGAAGGTAGTTCATCCATGCACCGCGAATATCCCACACAACCGGGAAGAAGTGATCTCCATTGATTGTGTATTCATAATCGTTGCCATGGGTCAGGTACATATTTTTGCCACTAGCTGTAAAGGGAATTATCAGCATGATAACTAGAAGTAATCCAAGTTTATAGATATATTTTGAGAAAGTTTTCAATTCAACCCCTCCGAAGAAGAGCATCCATTTGACAGCAAGATAACATATACAATTGTTTTCATATAGATTTCTAATTCTGTCCCAGGACACTCTGTTGGTATGTCTGGAAAAGAATTAGTCTCTGATTATCGTAAACTGCTCTGTAAAGGTCTGTTCACCAGCCTGCATTCTGCAGAAGTAATTACCCGGTTGAAGCATATCAAGCTGAATAACAGTATTGCCAGCCTGGTAATCCCCGTTTAGAACATCTCCGACAATGCGACCAGCTGTATCATAAACGGTAAGGGTCACATTTAACTGAGATGGTAGATTTACTCCAAACCGAATACTGCCAGCTGATGGATTCTGAAGAACACTTAGCGAGATTTCATCAGAGTTCTCGGAACCCTCAATGCCCGTTGTTGTCCAGGTAAGAACCACATTATTCAGAATCGGTGTTATTGTTGAATCTGTTGTTGAAAGTGTTGCTCTGTACTGAATGTAACTGTCATTACTGACCAGATAAGGAACTAGGCTACCCGGGGAGGAAATAACGCCAGACCAGTCTCCCATATCTTCAGGATTATCTGAAGAACGTACTTCAAAAGATACAGAAGTTCCATCGGGTGTTGCTGCGTTCCAGTCAATGCTGCCCCAGTCAACATCATATACATAAAGAATTGATGACTCAAGCTGAGCAACGCCTGTTGTATAACCGGAGTTGAGGTTCCACCAGGCTACTTTGTTGGCACTGGGATTAGAATATCTGTAAAAAGAAACAATATCACATTTACCATCCTGATTTACATCTTCAGCAAAAGTAAACCATGGCGAATCTTCTTCTGATAATATCTGATGATATATCCAATTGTTGCTTACCGAATCAACATTCTCCCACCACAATAATGATGATTCTCCCGGTACAAGTGAGTTCATTTGGACAATTACATCCAAATCACCATCATCATCCACATCTCCGGGCATAGCAGGATAAGCGTAACCTGAGATTGTTGTAATTTCATTAACTAGCCAGTTATCAGGAGTCGTTGTATTCCTGAACCAGAGTACGTCTGTAGGATTTGAAAGTGTACTTGTAACCAAATCAGGTAAATTATCGCCATCAATGTCTGCAAAAGAGACTTCTAATAAATTTCCATCAGATTCAAACTCTACCCCATGAAATATCCATGAATCTGAAACTGAATTCTCGAACAGATATATTTCACTCGAGTATGAACCACAAGCAATGTCGAAATCACCATCATTATCGAAATCAGCTGCATCAATTGACGTTATTTCTGTTTCCATAGTATTCTCTGTAATAACATGCGCTATCCAGTTCTCGCCATTGCCCTGATTCTCCCACCAAGAGAGGGAAGTATGATAAGCAGAGGATCCATGACTGTGGGAACCGATTAAATCGAGATCACCATCACCATCAAAATCAAGAGAATACACACGGTCAGGATAATCCTCCGAATCTATCAGGTGAGCTTCCCACTGGGTTCCCAAAGTATTCAATCGCTCATACCAGAAGAAACCCTTTGATGAGTAATTACCTACAGAAGCAAATATGTCATAATCACCATCACCATCAATATCTCCAGTAGTGATGTCTTCTATCTTGTCAGTCTCCGAAACTGCTCTCATATACCACTGTGTACCACCCGTTCCCTGAACATACCAAACAGCATTCTGACTGCTATTGCTCCTTACAAACACATCGGGATACTCATCATTGTCCAGTAAACATGGTTTTGCCCACAAGAGATCAGAAACATTCTTGATCTGATTGTAAGAGGCCATTTGATCCAGAAAAAGACTTCCAACCTGATAGCTCCAGTTTATAAGAATGGATGAACTGAAATCATTACCCCAGTCGGAAACAGGACCCGGAACCCCGGGGCCACCTGACCAGTCGTCCTGCACTCCGTTATTACAGAATGCAATTGCACTAATCAGCAACAGCACAGTCAAATATCTCATTATACCCCCCCCCAATAAGGATTATTTTGAAAGAAGGCCACCAAACACACTCTAGAAACAATAACATCTCCATTGTGTTAATATATATCCACAGCACCTTTGTTCCAAACTGACACAACTGGTAATTGGTCACGCTGTTATGCTCGATGATCTGCGTTCTCTCCTTACAGAACAGGGAATTCAGCTGTAACGGAAACTAATCGCACTGCTACCGTAAAAACTCACGAGCTCAGAATGAGTTTCTCCTGCAAGTCTGACTCCATACGGTAAAAGGAAACAGATGTTCCATCACCAATTGTAACGGAGCCCTGACCGGTAACTTCAAACCCAACGCTTGAATAAGCTCTGATGGCTCTCTCATTAGCTTTGCGCACGGTAAGCCTTATACGGGTAATACCCAGGATGGTAATCGCCTCTCTGATTGCCATGGAAATAGCTGCACGGCCTATTCCCATGCCCAGAATATCCGGCTTGCCAATGAGTATCCCAAGAATACCCAGTGTTTCACCTGGACGACGCCTGTCTATCCACACGCCCCCTATGGGTACATGGTTCATGGTGATGACAAACCACACAAAATCCTCTCCCCATTTACTCAAATCGGAAGGTTCTGAGTAGTTCAGCGGTGTAACCTTCTGCATGTATCTGTACGAGCCTACAGCATGGCTCCATTTATCAAGATGGAAGAGGTCTTTCTCCTCAAATCGTCTGAGGGACAAGCTCATACAATTCTTCTTTCTTTTAACTTACTCCCTGGTAAATTCCATGGCAGAAAGGTATATATTCAATTATTCCCCGATTGGTCAACTTGTTTGTGATATTGTAGATTACCGATT
>JAGGYZ010000209.1 GCA_021162285.1 Candidatus Fermentibacteraceae bacterium | reverse complement strand
TGAGATGAATTTCGTACACATCGTCGGCAGATGTGCGCACAACATAGTGATAGTACTTTACAGTGCCCCGGCGGCTTTCCCACGAAGAAGAAACCCGTACAACATGGTAAACCCGGTTCTGCCAGCGGAATCTGCACGGATTTACAGTACCGCCTGCAAAATGGCAGATCATCTCAATTTTTTCCCCGAGCTCCTGCATACAACCACCTCCGGCATCCTACCCGGAGGACAATAGTAAACTTATGTTTACCTGTCAAGAAAGACGGAAGCTGATTCCTCTAAGCTCTGCCAAGTTTTATCCTTAAAAGAATCAAATCCCTCACTGCTCTGGGAACCCTTCTGTGAAGGGCAAGGGGAGTTTCCCTTATCTCTTCCAGTTTGATGGGAAGCTCCTGTATCACAAGCCCCCTGCGCTGTGCCCTGATGATGAGTTCCGACGGGTAGAGATCAGGTTCATTTCCGCACAGAGGAAAGATGGGTGCCACAGATGACCGTTTCATTATCTTGGGGCCGTGGGTATCCGTTCCCCTGAACCCCAGTAGAATTCTTAGAAGTGAAGTCAGCACACGGGTGGCCATTCTGCGCAGGAACGGGCGTCTGTCGTTTCTGCCGGCCAGAACCTTCGAGCCCTGAACCATATCGGTTGAACCGTCTGCCATTATTGTAAGTCCCTGGACCCAGAAATTCGTATCAAGTACATCCAGATCGTCCAGCATAAGAATATCCGCGGAAGAGCCTTCAAGCCCATGCCTCACTGCATTTCCATAGCTCGGTTCAGGAATGGAGACAACACTGAGATTTGCAGCCTCTGCTTTCATTGTGTTCAGTATGGAAACTGTGGCATCTGTTGAACCGTTTTCTAGAACTGTTACGGTGAAACCTTCCGGCAGCTGGTTCAGCAGCGGCTCCAGCTGACTTCTCAGTATGGCTTCCTCGTTGTACACAGGTATAACCAGTTCAACTGTTCCGCATTTTTCCATGAGAGGGCGCAGTTTATTCAGAAGCACGCTCTGCCTTCCGGAATGATATTCTGGCAACGACAAGACTCAGTTCAAACAGAATATACAGCGGGAGAGCCAGCATAACCTGTGTAAGAGGGTCCGGTGGCGTGAGAATCGCAGCCATGATAAGAAGACCTACCACCACATGCCTTCGGTATTTTCCCAGCGTTCGCGGTTGTATAACACCGGTCTTCGTTAGAAACAGTACCGCAAGGGGAAGTTGAAATGCTGTACCGAATACAAGCAGAAAGGAACCTATAAAGCCCAGATAGGCCGAAACACTCCATGTGCCGTGTATGTTTCCCGTTTCAAAACTCTGAAACAGAAGAAGAGCTGGTCTGCGCATCACAAACCAGGCAAACGCCGCCCCGCCGATAAACAGTAAGGTTCCTGCAGCAGTTACTGAAATCACCCCTTTGCGCTCTTTTTCGTAAAGCCCCGGGGCGACAAACCTCCAGATCTGGAAAAGAAGAACAGGAGACGCAGCAATTATGCCTATTGCAACAGAGAGCCGCAGATGAGCTGTAACTGCCTCTGCAGGAGCCAGAGCCACCAGGTCGCACGGTGAGGTAGAAGTTATGTATCCCGTTGTGTACCTGCTGAGGGAAAAAGATACCGCAGTGAGAACCGCAACCACCGCAAGCATCACGAACAGCCTTCTTCTGAACTCCTCAAGGTGATCCCAGAAAGATCCTTCCTCCAGCGGTTTTACTGCCATACCTTTTCCAGCAGTTTTCTTTCGGAATCAGGGTCCAGCACAACCTGTTCGCAGTTCTCCCATGCCCTGGGTACTATCCAGATTCTTCCACGGCCGGTTGTTTTTTTATCACTGTCGAGATGTTTCAGTACTTCCTTAAGGGTGATGGAAGAGGGAACTGCTGTTTCAATACCCAGACTGCCTGCAACCTCTCTCAGTTCTTCGGCAAAACTGTGGTTACCGCCAATTTCCGCTGCAATGGGAATACCCATAGCAACGGCAGCTCCGTGGCCCACTGTAAAACCGCTGACCGCCTCTATACAGTGGCCTGTGGTGTGCCCGAGATTAAGCAGCCTTCTCTCACCTGTTTCCTCAAGGTCGGCAGATACAATTCTCCCCTTTACGGCCAGACAGGCCGGTACCGCCTGCAGATAGTCCTTTCTCTTCAGAAAATCAACAATCTGCCTGTCCCCGATTACAGCTGTCTTGAACGCTTCAGCAATGCCGTTTGCAGTTTCCACAGGAGGAAGGGTTTTCAGAAATTCGGGACAGATAACTACCTCTGAGGCCGGATACACCGTTCCCGCCTGATTCTTTTCCCCTGCAATATTCACCGCGGTCTTCCCGCCCAGCGATGCATCCACCATACACAGCAGTGTGGTTGGTACAAGGGTCAGGTTTACGCCGCGCTTCCATGTGGATGCGGCAAATGCAGCCAGGTCGCATACAGTTCCACCGCCTGCAACAACCACTCTGGAGTCCCTCCGAAGTTTCGCCCGACTCATTTCCAGCCAGAGTTTTTCCACTGCTGCAGGAGTTTTACCTGCCTCGCCACCGGGGATCTCAACAACATGACTGCACAGCGGCAACCTGTTCCCATGCAGTCTCATTACCTCTGAATCAACAACCAGCATGTCCGGAGAAACAGAAATGTCTTCCAGCCTGCTCACAGAGTATACAACAGTTGAGACATCAACTCTGGGAAAAGTGAATTCCAGTGACATCAGCGAAGGGTAAACCCTATTCCTCTCCGCCGGTAAATGATGTAAGAGTGATCAGACTGTCGGCAGACTGCATCACAACCATTCCCACATCAGGTGCCAGCCAGATGTTTCTTACAGACAGCGTGGTTTCCGG
>JAGGYZ010000083.1 GCA_021162285.1 Candidatus Fermentibacteraceae bacterium | reverse complement strand
GATATATGTACTTTGCCGATCTTGAAGAAATAATACAGGCTGCCGAAAAAGCCGCAGAGCGCGAGGGAATCCCATTCTTAATCATCTGCAATCCAACTAGAGAAGAAAAAAAGTACACGGCACTGCCGTCCAGGGGGTTCGGGCTTCCAGAGGGCTTTTTTATTGAAAGAATGATAAGACCTTTAGAGGAGAGGGTTGAGCTTGACCCTCCGGAAAAAACCAGCACCAACGGGTTTTAAAAGGGCCGCCCGGTTCCCCGGACGGCCTTTGTAGTAACTGTGTGAATCAGTGAAGAACCAGCATCTGAGTAGCTGCGGAACCGGACTGGGAGTTGATAACAACACTGTAGAATCCGGATGCAAGATTTGAGGCATCGAAACTGAGACTTCCTGCTCCCTCAGGCAGAACTCCATTATGAACCGTTGCTGCAACTCTGCCTGAAATATCGTAGACAATAACAGTTGCTGATGCTGTAGCAGGCATTGTGAAATTCACTGCGCAGGTTCCACTTACCGGGTTGGGAGCCGGTGTGGAAATCGCAGGAGAAGAAACACCGGGGTTTCCTTCTCCTTCTTCTATACCTGTCTGACCATCAACGAACAACAGAGCAGGGTCACCGAGAAGGTTGTTCTCCTGAAGAACCCATGTCTGCATTGCAATACTCACATTTGCCTTGAACTCATCTTTTGATATGGCATGTGTTACACCAAGTTCATACTGATGATCAACAAACAGAACCTGTGCGAAGTAGAGTTCAAGCCACTCACTTGCTCCCATGCCGGGAGGGGAACCCCATCCGTAACTGGAATTGAACATAACTGCAGCTGCTCCTCCGGAAGGCCAGAACATCAATCTTTCTGCAATACAGGCAATATTCTCAAGATCTCCCGGGGAACACGCCATGGAATGAAAAACAACAGGCATGTCAATATTTGTAAGGCCGGTATAATTCACTTTTGTCACAAGAGCTGTCGGGGAAAAATCGAGCCAGTAAACTCCTCCCGGGTTTCCGTGCCCGTTAAGGGAACTGTAGGAAACTCCGTTGTTGTAAAGTTCTATTTGATTGTTTGGATGCGATGCTGATGTTTCATACAACTTGTGAACCGTCCATGATTCAGGAATTCGAAGAGCAATAGAGTCACAGATGAAAGAACCCCAGTAGCCGGACTCCGGCCACAGACCTGCTCCCGCAAGCAACGCTGTTGTCTGCCAGTCTCCAGCTGGAGAGGCTGATTCGTAAGCAATCACCCTTTCCACCATGGTGGAAAGACGATAGGGAGAATCTGAACTGAACCTTCCTGTGTAGATATCGGAGTAATAATCAAGACCGTCGCCAAGCTCCCCGAAAACGCTGTCACCGTCGATATCCCAGCTTCCATCCAGATCGCTGTAATAGAGATCCGCGACAAAATACTCTGGCCCGGTAGATCCTATTTTTATACCTGAGAGCCGTGTGGTTTCTCCAAAATCACCAACAATAAGGGCATAAACAAGACCCTGATTCTCGTAGGCATCTATGAGGTAGTTGCGTATCTGTTCCTGTGTATCGCGGCCTGTGTAGTTAGCATAGATCCACTGGGTAAACTTAAACTCTGACCCGTGGGTTGTGGCTCTCAGATCGAGCAGAGGCTGCAGTGTTGTCTGCAGAGCTTCATCTGCAATCAGTACCCATGGAGCGCCATCAATACCACTTGTAATTTCAGGGGCATATGCTTCCAGCATTTCCGGATTCTGAACAACAGAATGCAGAGCTGATATTGCAGTTCTTACCTGGTAATCCGAAAGATTGAGCCTGGGTGCGTCAACAGCTGGCGCAGTTACCGGAGTAAGTCTGGCACTTGTTACGAGAGACAGAGTTCCAGTAGCCGGATTCCATGAGAACGGAACATAACTGAATGAAGCAATTCTGAAACCCGTTTTGTTGCCTGTATCTATACTCTGAATGGCATCAGACGGGAACGATCCGCCCTGATAATCAGTGGAATGAGGAATGATCAGAGGAATCGGCTGATTCAAAGGAACAGAAAGAACGGGGGCAATACTGTGGATTCCCGGAAGATCTACTTTTGAAAGAACCTCTACCTGAACACTCTCAAGGTATGTACCCTGAGGAATAACCATAGCGTAACCTACACCTGGAAGACCCGGTTCCCCATCTATAAACGGAGAAGCTCCTCCTGGGATGTATACAACTTCTTCTCCGCGGAATGTGGTGAAGTCCACATCAGCAGTATCAATTGCAAAAGAAAGATCCGCTGCCTGAACAGATACCAGAACCATAGCAACTTGTAAGAACAACGTCATACTCTGCCTTTCTGCGTCTGCTTTACCAGTATTAACCGGAAATTCTGCGGCATTTCAACAAAGGCCGCCCGGTTTTCCCGGACGGCCTCTATACCTGCTGTGTATCAGTGAAGAACCAGCATCTGAGTAGCTGCGGAACCGGACTGGGAGTTGATAACAACACTGTAGAATCCGGATGCAAGACCTGAAGCATCAAAGCTGAGACTTCCTGCCCCCTCAGACAGAACTCCATCATGAACCATTGCTGCAACTCTACCTGAAATATCGTAGACAATAACGGTTGCTGCTGAGGTGGTCGGCATTGTGAAATTCACCGCACAGGTTCCACTTACCGGGTTGGGTGCCGGTGTGGAAATCGCAGGAGAAGAAACTCCGGGGTTTCCTTCTCCTTCTTCTATACCTGTCTGACCATCAACAAACAACAGAGCAGGGTCGCCGAGAAGGTTGTTCTCCTGAAGAACCCATGTCTGCATTGAAATGCCTACATTTGCTTTAAATTCATCTTTGGAAATCGAATGGGTAACACCAATTTCATACTGTTCGTCTACAAAGAGAACCTGGGCAAAGTAGAGTTCAAGCCACTCGCTGGCTCCGAAGTTGGGAGGAGATCCCCATCCGTTGTTGGAATTAAACATAACCGCTACGCCGCCACCCTGTGCCCGGAACATCAGCCTTTCGGCTATTGATGCAACATTTTCAATGTTACCGGAGAGGCAGGCAATAGAGTGCAAAACCGGCGGGATGGTATCGTTTGTAAGACCTGTGTAGTTTCCGGAAGAAATAAGATCTGTGGGTGCATGTTCGTACCAGTAAATGCCACCGT
>JAGGYZ010000288.1 GCA_021162285.1 Candidatus Fermentibacteraceae bacterium | reverse complement strand
AGCGTTCGTCCTGAGCCAGGATCAAACTCTCCGCAAATTTATTTGCGATTCTTATAATCCTGTTGTTTTTATTTCTGTTCTCTGCAGTCACAGATCTCTGCAGATGTCACAAGTGACACTCATACCCAACACGATAAATCACGCCAGGCACAAGAAACTACACGAATTCGCTTCTTGAACATTGCTTCTTCTTCCAGTATTTCAAATATCGTCAGCCTTACCGGCTTTCCGCCCTGGCAACCGTGCGTTGAACGCAATCCTGCTACCCGGCGCGGGTCTCAATACTAATCAACGGTTAATGCAGAGTCAACCCCGTTTTTCAAAGGGAATTCTCCACTGTTTTCAAGCCGGTTTTTACCAGCTTAAAACACCGCCTCAGTACTGAAAAACATCATGCACCTAACCGGCGCGAGCCCCAATACTACATACTTGAAATGAAGGTGTCAACCGACGAAACACAAGTGTATGAAGCGCCACAAGAAACAGCAGCCAACTACTGAAAACAGTTGTGCTGTGTAAAATCACATCAAAACATTTGCGGCAGGAAATACCATTGATACGGTAAGAAAATGAAGCCTGAAACAGTCGTTTCACATCCTGCCTGCAGTTTTCCAAGTGCTTTCAGGAAGCTATATGAAACACAGCTGCCCTACAATGCCACTGAGAACTCTGAAAAAGCAAAAGATTAGCAGGCTGATGTATGAAGAAAACTGCAACTTCGGAAAATACCGCAGTCGGGAGGTCAGTTACGCAGACTGTCTGCAATATGGGACAGGCTGTCTGCACTGTTGACAAGGTTCTCGGCCTCCGAGGACAGGCTGTCTGCTCTTGCTACTCCAGTTGTGTCTCCAGATCCGGTCTTTTTCTCCCATGGGCGGAAACCAGTGCCTTCCAGGTTCTGCAGCTCAGACTCAATTGAGGTCTCCATTGGTGTGTTGTGGGTAAACTGCCATGAAATCATCACCGAGTTCAGAGCAACTGATACTATTACCCCTGTAAGAACAATGCCCACAAAAGCGGACAAAACTGAAAGCAGCCTTCCCCACCTGCTGCCGGGTACCGTTTTACCGTATCCAACTGTTAATGCTGTAATGAATGTAAAGTAAAGGGATTTTGAAAAACTCTGCCATTTTTCGATATTGCATGTGATCTTAGCCAGAAGAAACAGAATACCGACAAGAAACAAAAGAACAGGGCTGATCATGAACAACCCCGTAACAAACAGTTCCAGGAATTTCAGCGTAAACCTTATTGGGAGAAAATCCATCTGCTCATCTTCCGTTTAAGATCAGTGCAAAGCTACCGAAGGAACGGACCACACCCTAAAAGAAAAGCTGCAACCCAGTTAAAATATAGCATAAATAAATGGAGCAAATACAGACCCCTGAGTAAGAACAAGAACCAGGCTCAGCAGAAGAAGCACGACTATTATCGGAGTCAGCCACCACTTTTTTCTGACCTTGAGAAAACTAACTACTTCGCGAATACGCCCCATGGTTTTACCTGCCTAGCCCAGGAGTCTGACCGAGAATACAGCATCGACATTAGCCATCACACTACTGCTAACGCCCATTGCCAGTCACGCTCCTAGTACGGTTTGTCCGGTCTGCTTGAAGGACCGTTCGGATCAACATCAATCCAGTAGGAACTCGTTCCCTGCTGAAACCCTTTCTGGATAGAATTCTTCCCGATAAGGCGAAGAATCAGCCCAGTGGGCACTACTGCGATTATATACACAAGAATCAGGAGAACATTGGTCATAACAAATCCCATAACAAAAGCCAGCTTCATCCAGAACTTTTCCACCGGTGCCAGTGCCACTGGCAAAGCAAGAGCAAGAAAGAGGAACAGAATAGATGGCACTGCTGTATACGGCCAGGCAGCCCTTCCTCTCAGGAAAAGCAAAACTGAAATCACTGCAAATGCAGTGAACATGAGCAATCCATACTTTCTGAGCTGGTATGAATTCTTCTTTCCAGCAGTAGCTTTAATCAAGTTCATAAATCTCCCGCCAGTTTCTCTCTTCCACAAGAGGAGGTTGATCTTCTTTTTTCAGAAGCATGTTCCCTAACGCAAGAACATCCATCTCCGTTCTCATGAAACACAAATATGCGTCTTCCGGAGAACAGACTATCGGCTCACCTCGAACATTGAAACTGGTGTTTATTACAACACCGTATCCGGTTTGCTTTTTAAAGGCTTTTAGAAGCCGGTAATACCTGGAATTATGAATGCCATCCACAGTTTGAACCCTGGCGGAATAGTCTATGTGAGTAACCGCAGGGATATCAGATCTGGGAACATTGAGTTTCTCTATTCCGAAGAGTTTCTTCTGTTTTTCAGTCATAACTGCGCATCTATGTTTCTGAACCTGTGCAACCAGAAGCATGTAGGGGCTTGGCACAGACAGGTCAAAATACTCTTCAGCATCTTCAAGAAGAACAGAAGGTGCAAAAGGGCGGAATGATTCTCTGTTCTTTATTTTAAGGTTCATAATAGACTGCATGGCGGAAGATCTGGGATCGCCTATTATTGACCTGTTGCCCAGAGCCCTTGGACCAAACTCCATTCTTCCACCAAACCACCCGACTACTTTACCGCCATCCATGTACTGGGCAACTGATTCGATCAGAGAATCCTCATCCATCCTTGTGTATGGAATACCATTACCTGCAAGGTATTCCTCAATCTCATTATCCTCCCAGGAAGGACCAAGATACGAGCCTTTCTGCAGGTCATTGGCCTCATCAACTTCTCTGTTGCCGCCCAGAACCTGGTGCCATGTAAAAAGAGCTGCCCCCAGGGCACCGCCGGCATCTCCTGCTGCAGGCTGAATCCATATATCATCAAATACATTTTCCCTGAGTAGTTTACCGTTAGCCACGCAGTTAAGTGCAACTCCCCCGGCAAGAACCAATTTCTTTTCACCGGTTTCTTTCCTCGCATGCCTGCCTGTTCTAAGAATAACCTCCTCCGCCACAGCCTGTACAGACGCAGCCAGATCCATGTCTCTCTGTGTCAGATCGCTCTCCGGTTTCCTGGGTGCTCCTCCGAACAGATCGTGAAACTTCCCGGATGTCATTGTAAGCCCCTGACAGTAGTTAAAGTATTTCATATTAAGCCTGAAACTGCCATCAGCCTTCAGATCCATAATATTGTCAAGTATTGTTTGAGCAAACCGCGGCTCGCCGTACGGCGCCAGACCCATAACCTTGTACTCTCCGGAATTAACCCTGAAACCTGTATACGATGTAAAAGCAGTGTACAGAAGACCCAGGCTGTGTGGAAAATGTATCTCTTTATCAAGCTCAATACGGTTACCGTGCCCAGTACCCCAGGCGGTAGTGGTCCATTCCCCTACACCGTCCATGGTAATAATGGCAGCATCTTTGAACGGGCTGGGAAAGAAGGCGGAAGCAGCATGAGACTGGTGGTGCTCCGGAAAATAAACAGTTCCTTCGTAGCCGTTAAGCAGTTTTCGAATCCGGTCTCCCATCCATAGCTTTTCCTTAAGCCAGAGGGGCATAGCCTTCAAGAAAGAGGGCAATCCTGCTGGAGCGAAGGAGAGATATGTCTCCAGAAGACGCTCGAATTTTAGAAACGGCTTGTCGTAAAACGCCACATGATCAATGTCATCAAAGGATATGCCAGCTTCAAGAATGCAGTAGTTAACAGCGTTCACCGGAAAACGGTGATCATGCTTCTTTCTGGTAAATCTCTCTTCCTGTGCTGCTGCTATGATCTTTCCATCTGAAACGATACAAGCAGCGGAATCATGGTAGAAAGCCGATATGCCAAGAATATAATTGCCTATGGTTTTCCTCCTGGTATGACAGCTGGTTTACATGCAAACTCAAAGCCGAAAAATAGCAGAGAACCTATCCTTAAGCAAACTCTGGAACTATCTGCAACGAACACTACTACTGATCATATTTAATTTCCAGAGCTCTGTGAACAGAATTCAAAAGCGTAGCTATACTAAAGGGTTTTGTTATTGAAGCAACAAATCCAAAATCCTTGTAATTGGCCATAACTGTGTTGTTAGCGTACCCGCTTGCTACAATTGCAATGGCTGAAGGGTCAATCTCATGTATCATACCGACGGCTTCCACCCCGCCAACCCCTCCGGGCACAGTAATATCCATTATTAGAATGTCGAATTTATTATCTGCAGTTACCGCTTCTCTGTAGAGTTTGAAAGCCTCAGCTCCGTCTTTTGCAATACCAGTAAGATAACCATTCTGCTGTAGAATTTCTGATACAACCTCAAGAACAGATTCTTCATCATCCATAACCAGTATTCTTGTCTGTCTCGCGTATCTTTCCTGGACAAGAGGTGTCTTCTCTTCCTGCTCTACAGCCTTCTCTGAAGCCGGGAGGTAGAAAATGAATTCTGAGCCTTTTCCCCGCTCCGATTCTACGGTAACTCTTCCCCCGTGGTTCGTTACAATTGAATAAACAACCGTAAGTCCCAGACCGCTTTCTCTGGGTTTTGTGGTGAAAAAAGGATCAAATATTCTGCTTTGAATTTCATCCGGAATGCCCGGACCATTATCTTTTACGCTTATCTTCAAATAATGTCCCGGATTCAGT
>JAGGYZ010000220.1 GCA_021162285.1 Candidatus Fermentibacteraceae bacterium | reverse complement strand
GGGAAGATTCACTGCCTTTGAAATCCGGGGTGAGAACTTCAACCTGCACACCTGGTATTCTGTTCCTGAGCTCATTTACCGTTTCTGCGAAGTGTGCGGCACCTCCATCGGGAAGATCATCTCTGGTTACAGAGGTAACAACCACATATTTAAGATTCATTGCCGCTGAAGCTTCTGCAACCCTTCCAGGTTCATCAGGGTCAGGCAGTGGTGGAGAGGCAGAGTTCTTCTCTATGGCACAGTAGGCACAGTTTCTGGTACACACAGAGCCCAGAATAAGAAAGGTTGCCGTACCTCTTTCGTAGCAGTGGCCTCTGTTCGGGCATCTGGCTTCATCACACACAGTGTTCAGATTCATGGATCTGAGTATTTTGCGAACTTCTCCCGCATATCTGTTGCCTATAGTAGGCATTTTAAGCCACGGGGGCTTCTTAGTAACTTTCAATTATCTGGCGCCTTTCTGCAATTGTTTCTTCAAGGCAGGGAAGATCCCGTGAGAGAAGTTCATCCGGAGTTTTCCCGCAGTGTAAAGAAAACTGTTCGTGGAGACTGTTTGCGAGAGCTTCCGTTGTAAGGTCCGGTGCGTAGTCCAGAACAGCTCCAACACCGTTCAGGAGAAGCTCGCGCATCTTTTCCTTCAGTGATGAAGACGCTTCACTGGGAAGGTAGTCCACTGCCTTTATCTGCTGGTTTGTGAAGATGATGGATCCATGTTCTATGAAAACACCGCGACTTCTCGCCTGGGCGCTTCCAACCAGTTTCTTCCCGTCCGGTGTCATTATTTCCGATCTTCCATGGGAGGTGAAACAGGGGTTGTATTTTCTTCCAGCTTCAGACAATTCTCTGTTTTTTGCATTGAGAACAGCTGGAACGCCTGATGCTTTCAGACTGTCTGTAAGTATGGCAGCCACCTTCTCAAGACTTTCCGATATGGTGCCGCTTACAAGAGGGTGGTCGGTTCTTGCAACCACAGAGTAAGTGAGCTCGTGCCCGTGCCACACAGCTCTGCCTCCTGTGGGTCTTCTGACAATGTGGAACCCGTCTTCAAGCAGTCTTTTAACATCTGCTTCTGTGTCTGCTTTCTGAAAACGACCGATTGACAGGCAGTGGGGATCCCAGGTGTAGGTTCTGAAAATTATGTCTGCAGTACCTTCCTGTACCATTCTCATGGAACACAGATCAACAGCCATGTTCACATAGCCCGACTGACTGGAATCACTGATGGCCAGGGTTTTCATTATCTTTGTCCTTTCAGGATAGCAGGTAATATAATTCCCGGTGTAGTAGTTATGTTGAACAGTCTTCGGGAACCCCGGGTTCAGTCCGGTGTATAGGGGTTTGTATGAGAATAACGCTGACGATACTTCTTGCTCTTGCCGGCTTTTGCGCGGCAGGTGTTTACAGAGATGCCGGGCTTGGTATGTATCCATTTCTGAAAATGGATGTAGGTGCCAGGGCTGCGGCTTTAGGTGGCACAGGGGCTGTTAACGGCAGTGAGCTCGCTGTCTTTTCCAACCCTGCTCTTCTTTCCGGGGCAGAGTCCAGTGTTTCAGCAGGTTACAACCAGTGGTACGGATCGACTGTTCAGAACTATATCACAGCAGTGTCCGGTATGGGAAGCGTTGTTACCGGGTCTCTGGCTCTGCGGTCTGTGTTTACGGATGGTATTGAGTACAGAGAAACCCCCACTTCTGATCCTCTGGATACATTCAGTGCTTCAGACCTGTCTGTAAATGGTGCAGTTGCAGTACGGCTTGGAAGGTTTGACATCGGTGCCGGCCTCAAGGTTATACACGAAAAAATATGGCTTGAGACCTCCAGCGGCTGGGCAGTGGACATAGGCTTCAACTACCATCCTCACTCATCGCTGGTTTTTGCCGCCGCATATCTTCATTCCGGACCGTCGGTTACCATGGATGAAACTGAGTACCGGCTTCCAAGAACATGGGTGTTTGCCTCAAGATGGAACCATGATCTACCGCTGGGTACAGTTTCTGTTTCAGGTCAGGTCATGAGGCCTCTTGACAACAAAACAAGGGCAGGTGCCGGTCTGGAATACTCTCCAGTGGGCTTTGTTTCACTTAGAGGCGGCTGGAAGTTTAACGACAACAGCGGTGGTCTTACTGCAGGTGCCGGTATTACAGCAAAAGGCTGGACCCTTGACTATGCATTCGTTCCAGGAGACTATTCTCTGGGAACTGCACACAGGTTTTCACTTTCCAGATCACTCTGACCTGTGAAAATTCTTCTTGTTAACGATGACGGATTTGATGAACCTGGTCTGAGGATTCTGGAAGATATCCTCTCACATCACGAAACCATTACAGTGGCACCATTTCATCACCACAGCGGTGCAAGCATGTCTCTGAATCTCTACTCTCCTCTTACAGTAAGAACACACGGGCCCATGCGTTTTTCCGTGGAGGGTACACCGGTGGACTGCGTCAAACTCGCTCTGTGCGAGCTGACAGGTGACACAAGACCTGATCTTGTTATTTCCGGCATCAACCCAGGTGCAAATGTTGCCAACAACACCTGGTACTCCGGAACGGTGGCTGCGGCAACAGAGGCTGCCTTCTGGAAAATTCCAGCCATTGCAATCAGTCAGGAGTATTCGTCTTCTCCGGACTTTGAACAGTCGACAAAGGTAATCAGGGAGGTAATAGATCAGAAACTTCACACAATGCTGGAGCCTGGAACCCTTCTTAACATAAATGTTCCAGCAGGGGAGTGCCGCGGTTACAGGATGACTGTGACTGGAAGTTTTGCTTCTGAAATCCCCTTTACCCGCAGCGAAGATGGAGATTCTTACAGCTATGGCCACTACGAAATGCAGTCTGTGAGAGAACAGTCTGGAACAGATGTTCACGCCCTGCAGGACGGACTTGTGAGCCTTACGCTTCTGACAACATTCCGGTCGGCTTCTGCTTCCGCAAACGATTTGAGACAGTGGTGTTTACGGCAGCCCTGATACTTACGCTGCTCAACGGCTCTCCGGATGCGGTACACCTGCTTCACTCTGTAACTGTGACATTCGAGGAAGACGGATCGATAATTGAAGAAACTGTTGCAGTGATTGTTCCCCTGACAGGTAGGGGAGTTCAACGGTTTTCCACAATCAGCGTGGCCTTCCGGGAAGGAATGGAAGACCTTGAAGTGGTCCAGGCTGAAGTTGTACACTGGCGAGGGGGAAGGGGAAGAGCAGAAGCCACTGTATCCACAGGTCCACACCGGATTCTTAGCAGTACAAACAGGCTGGAGTCCTCACTGAGAGAAACGGTTGTTGTTGTCCCGGGTCTGGAAGTGGGAGACACCGTAAAGGTAGACATTGTCAGAAGGATACATTCACTGCCACTTTCAGATGTTTACAGCTATTCATTTTCTCCACAGCTCCAGGACAGTGTTGTCAGGTCAGTTTTCAGGCTGTACAACCAGCCTCAGGTAGAGCTCTACTCAACAGAAACAGGCAGTTTCTGGGAATTCAGAAACCTTTCGCCGCTGCCTTCACATATTCTTGCGGTATACCACACCCACACGGTATCTATTGCCACAGGGGATCCATCCAGACTGTCGGCTGAAGCTTCTGCGGCGCTTGACATTCCAGAGCATTCACAGTGCTCGAGGCTTGACGAAATCGTACTTGAGTGCGGCTCTGATCCTGGCAGATTAAGGACCTGGGTCGCTGAAAACATCAACTACACCGGAGCAGACTCAGGTGTATGGCCAGGATGGTCTCCAAGATCCCCTGAAGAAACCTTGACAGACGGTTCAGGAGTTTGCAGGGACAGGGCTATACTGCTTACATGGCTGCTTCGGAAAGCCGGATATCAGGCGTATCCCGCTCTTGCCTCCACCACTGGAATAACTCCGCCTCTTGTTGATGCCAGAACATTCGATCATATGATTACGGTGTACAGAGTTCCACCGGATACCGGCTGGACGGTACTCGACCCCACACCATCAGGGCTGCCCCCAGGTGCCGGATTCAGTTTTGGTCTTCGGGGATGCACCTATCTGCCTCTGATACCAGGTGGAGCAGATCTACACACCATTCCGCTTAACGGATGGAATGACACTTTGAAGATAGACCTTACAGGTGAACTCGATCTGGAAGAAGGTATTATCACAGGCAAGATCGTGGCTTCAGCACACGGTGTACCTCTGGAGCTGATAACCACTCTGTTTACACAGACTTCACTCTCGAGCAGAAGTGAAATGTTCAGAAGGTTTTTTGGTGCGGTAAGCTGTGATTCAGTTTCCTTCAACGGTGTTGAGGTTACCGTTTCCGGAATTTGGAAAGTCTACAGGAACGATGGAATGCTTCTTCTGCCGGGGCTGAGGGAAATATCTCTCCACGGTTCACGATCTGCTTCAATGCTTCTGCCGTGTCCCCCGGACTCTTTTGTTGTAGACGCACCGGCAGTAGAGATTCTCAGTGTTTCCATCAGTGTACCACCGTTTGAGACTCTGCTTCCTGAACCTGTAGACAGCAGCGGGTATTCGTGTGAGATGAACTACCGCTACGGCAGGCTCGTTTATACTGAAACCGCCGACATTACAAACACGAACTCAGATATTCTGGAAACTCTTCTTGTACGGTCGGGCACATCTGCCAGAACTGTGAGGCTTTTGTGATGGTTGCTGAAATCCTGCTTCTAGCCAGCCTTACAGCAGTTCCTTCAAGATACACTTCAGTGGATGTAAACATTGAATGGAACGGCTCGGTAAAGGAAACAACTGTCAGGTACCGGGCAACTGCAGGAAATGACGGCAGGTTTCTCCGGGTTACAAGAGATTTCGATCCTGATTACATGGAAGTGGAGGTTCTCAGTGCCTCTTACGGCTTTTCCGGATACCCCAGGGAACTCCCTGAATGGGCAGTAGATACTCTGACAGGCGGTACAGGATGGCCTCTTGCCGTTGTGGTAGCTTTTCCCGGTCTGAGACCAGGGATGTCCATGGAGTGGACTTTTCTTGTCCGTGACAGCGGAACACTGTCGCACAGCGGTCTTTTCTACACATACATAGCCGGGGAAGAGCCTGACACCATTACAGTAAGATGTCCGGATGTTGATGGTCTGAACGCCGGTTATGAAGGTTTTATTGAGGATGCACAAAGAAACAGCAGAGTATTCACTTCCCTGAACGAAGACTTCAAGGAACTGTGGATTTCCACCGCATCAGACTGGGGTGAAGTTCAGGATATCCTTCTTGAGAATTCACGGATTTCATCGACGGAAACCCCGCCAGACCTCAGGGAGGCGGCAATTGAAGCAGGTGCGGCAGGTGCTCTGCCCAGAATGAGGGTCTCAAGAGGGCGGGTTCTTATTACTGAGTCACTGCAGCTGCTTCCGTTCCCTGGAGGTGATGCCGGCTTTGCTGTCCGATCACTGCAGGATATCCTTGACTCCAGAAGGGCAACACCTGCCGAGGCTGCCACGTTGCTTTCGGCCATGTGCAGGGTCATGGGTATAGATGCACCTGTAGTACCAGCCACTGACATACTTCCTCTGGTTCCCTCGCCTCTTGGTTTTTACAGGTCATTTATTCTTGTAGACGGAGAGCTCGAAGAACCATCGGAATACCTGTCTCCGGCAGGATGGATCGATGCAGCAGATACACTGTGGCTTCTGCTGCCAGGAGGAATACTTGCGGAAATGCCTCCGGCAGAAGAATCTGATACCGGTTCAGAGGTGTGGAGCATTTCCCCATCAGATGGTACTTTCACTGTTACCGTGTGTACAGAAGGCGGTTTTGATCGTGAGTTGAGAAGAAAACTTGCGGGCCTGGATGATGACGAAGTTGTTTTAGCTGTGTCGGAGTGGTTCCGCAGTTCGGGAATATATTTTTATCCTTTGTCTGTTCAGCAGTCTGACCTGTTCGACCTCACCCAGCCTGCAGAGATAACGGTCAGCGGTGTACTGGCACCTGCAGATGGTAACTGGATAGAAGTGGCACCTTCTCTCAACTGGAGCAGAGAGGGAGTTGTTACAAGGAATTACACAGGTGTGCAGTTCGAAGGTGGAACAATAGCAAGATGAAAAAAGAGTCTGTAATTTTTGTATCCCTGCTTGTTGTGGGGATTGTGCTCAGATTCACCGCGATCAGACAATTGGACTGGTTTCTGGGCCTGGGACTGTATGTTGATGAAATTACCTATGTTGAAGGAAACTCCCCGCCTTTTGAAAGGCCCCCGGGCACATATCTCATAGCGGGACTCTCGG
>JAGGYZ010000160.1 GCA_021162285.1 Candidatus Fermentibacteraceae bacterium | reverse complement strand
AGGACAGAAACACAGGTGTTGACAGTTACGCGTCATACATGAGAACCATTCTTTCCGGCACCCCCGGAATCAGGTATGCTGTGAAAACAGGAGTTCCCATCGGAAACGAGTTCCCCATCCAGATCAATGTGTTCGGCTCCAATCTGGATTCACTGAGAGTTCTCGGTGATATGGTGAGAGACAATCTGGACAGGATTCCGGGAACGGTGGGAGAAGTTTCTTCTCTGGAGGACTGGTTCACTCAGATAGATTACATTCCGGATGACGGGGTTCTTTCTGTAAGGGGATACTCCAGAGCGCAACTGGCGTCGGAGGTAACCCTTGGGATGCTGGGAACGAATGTTACAACCATGAACGACAATGGTATTGATGTGGATGTTAACCTCAGATACGCTGAAAGGTATCGTTCTTCCCGTGAAGCAGTTGCTGGTCTTACAGTAAACGGTGCCCCTCTTGATTACTGGGGGACTTTTACAACTGCACTTGCACCGAACAAGATCGGTCGACTGGACAGAAGTCGTGTTGTAAGTGTGTTCTGCCGGCTTGACGGAAGGCCTCTTGGTGCAGTTGCGGCTGATGTGGAAGCCATGATGGATACACTGGAAACAGGCGGTGCAAGGTGGGAAATTACAGGTGATGTTACCGATCAGAAGAAGTCTTTCGGCAGTATGGGTCTGGCTATTATCGTGGCCATCGTTCTTGTATACATGGTTATGGCTGCCCAGTTCGAATCGCTGCTGGAACCTTTCCTGTTGATTTTTGAAATACCCCTTGCTTTGATAGGTGTGGTCTGGATGCTTTTAGTAACTGGAACCACAATGGGTATGACTTCGCTTGTTGGTATTCTCATGCTCATAGGCATAGTCGTAAACAACGGTATTGTGCTGGTAGACTTTGCCAACGGTCTCAGAAGGAAAACCGGGATCACAGCTGCTGAAGCTATCATTCAGGCTGGAAGAGTGAGGCTGAAACCCATTCTCATGACAGCCAGTACCACAATCCTGGCACTTGTTCCGCTGTCTCTGGGCGGCTCCAGCAGCGCAGCGCTGTGGGCTCCCATGGCACGAACCGTTATCGGGGGAATGCTTGTGGCCACTCCACTGACACTTGTGGTTCTCCCTGTTCTGTATGTGATGCTGGATCACCGTCGCATGGAAAAGATCTCCTCCTCTACAGCAACTGAGTCTTTGCCGTAGGTCTGGGGACTTTCACCACGAGAACACGCAGGTCTGAAGTACCTTCGTTGTACCAGCAGTGCGGAATCCCGCTGGGGCTTTCGATAACTGTGTTGGCGAAAACAGGCTTCTTCTCTTCTCCCACTTCAACAATACCGGAACCTTCAAGCACATAGAAGAACACATCAACAGGGGTTATGTGACGGATGAGTTTCTCTCCGGGTTTCATGGTGATAACGCTTGAAAGGGCGTACTCGCTGTCGTAAACTCTTCTCACGTCAACACCATGTGGGTTGTCTGTCCGGGGCTGCTCAGACATCTTTCTTACTATCACAGTTTCCTCCCATTCGATGTGAAAACCATCGATTTATTCAACAGTATCCAGGTACACTTTCAGTCCTTCTTTCAGAATTTTCAGAGCTTTTTTCATCTTTTCGTCTGACAGCACATAGGCAATTCTTATCTGGTCAACACCAAGGCCGGGAGTTGCATAGAAACCGGCTGCCGGTGAAACCATTGTTGTTTCTCCATTGTACTGAAAGTCGGTGAGCATCCACAGAGCGAATTTTTCTGCATCTTTCACCGGAAGTTTGATAGTTGCGTAGAACGCTCCTTCTGGTTTCAGGAAGAAGATACCGTCTACATCCGCCAGTTCTTTTATAAGAACATCTCTTCTGTTCTGATAGGTTTTCAGCATGCTGTCGTAGTAGTCTTGTGAAAGGTGATGATAGATCCAGGCGGCTCCGTACTGAGCCAGTGTCGGCGGGCACAGCCTGGCCTGACCAAGTTTCAATACTGCGTCAAGAACAGTTTTATTTCTGCTGATCAGGTTACCAAGTCTTGCTCCGCATGAGCTGAACCTCTTGCTAATAGAATCCATAACTATTACGCGGTCTTCAATGCCGGGAAGCTCCAGAGTGGAGAGATGAGACCCTCCATCGAAAACAAAATCACGGTAGACTTCATCGGAAAGAAGGTACAGATCGTGTTTCTGAATTATTCTGGAAAGAGTTTGGAGTTCTTCCGATGAAAGAACCGTTCCAGTGGGGTTGTTTGGGCTGCAGATCAGAATAGCTCTTGTTTTCTCAGTTATCTTTGACTCAATTTCCTGAACATCCGGGAGGTGAAATCCATTTTCAACGCTGCTGGTAACAGGAACCAGGTTTACCCCGGCCATGGAAGCAAACCCATTGTAGTTTGTGTAAAAGGGTTCGAAACAGATAACTTCATCACCGTGGTCACAGGTTGCCATGAATGCGAAGTACACAGCCTCCGAGCCGCCGGTGGTAATGATCACATCATCTTCATCAATGTTGATACCAGAGCGGGAGTAGTAGGTCGCAATGGCTTTTCGAAGCACTGGAAGACCCTGGCTGGGACCGTAGGCGAGCACTTCAGGCATGTTTTCCTTAAGTGCATTCCAGTATCCATCAGGGGTGGGAATGTCAGGCT
>JAGGYZ010000304.1 GCA_021162285.1 Candidatus Fermentibacteraceae bacterium | reverse complement strand
TACAGTATTCCGTCAAAAGGTGCGTTGTCGGCCCAGCCAGCACTGCCGTCTCCGTAACGAACCACAGCGTTACTGGCTCCTGTTTTCTGTAGATTAGTCCGGGAAGATTCCACAAGCCCCAGTACCCGTTCAACACAGTAAACCCGGCTGAAAAGCCTTGAGGCAACACAGGCAAGATAACCGCTGCCGCTTCCTGTTTCAAGAAGCTTTCCGCCGAAGACAGGCTCCATAGCTGAAAGCATACGAAGAACTGTTGCAGGTTTACTTATGGTCTGTCCGTGTCCAATGGGGAGACTGCGGTCGGTGTAGGCCAGACGCCGCCAGCCTGGGTCAACGAATACCTCTCGGTGTACTTCAGCCATGGCTTTTAGAACAGCCTGGCTCTGGCCGGGAAACAGTTTGTTTAGAAGCACGGTCATTTCAGCAGCTTTTGAGATCAAGATTACTCCCTGGATGTGCAGAAAGGAACCCGAAGGTTCCTTTCCATTGTTTCCATGGTCGGGGCGACTGGATTCGAACCAGCGACCACTTGAACCCCATTCAAGTGCGCTACCGGACTGCGCCACGCCCCGATTGGAAGCACAATTCTATGCAACCTGTGTTCACCCGTCAAGTTCAGAACGCGGCTGGCGGGAAAGGTCTCTTATAATGGATTCCAGTTCCGTGCAGATTTCATCAATCAACTCAACTGACTTGTTGCCCGGCTTTAAATCCAGCGCCAACTGGCCATCTTTCTTCTTCAGAAGTTCGATCTGCTTGCGGGCTCCTTCAATGGAGTAGCCCTCGCCGTTAAGAAGCTTGTCTATCAGTTTAAGCATGTCGAGATCATGTGGTCTGTAGCACCTGTTGCCAGCATTGTTTTTGTGAGGTTTCAGCGAGGGAAATGCCGTTTCCCAGTAGTGAAGTGTGTGGGATTTGATCTTCAACATCTCACTTACCTCGCCGATGGAGTAATACAGTCTTCCAGTTGCCTCTTTCATTTTTCCATCCTTAACAGCTTCTTCCACCACGGGATACTGCTCTTCCTTATGGCTCTGATTTTTTTAAGCCCCATCAGGGCAGGTTTGTAATCCTCCTGCCAGGACAGTGCGTTGGTAAAAGACTTTGCTGCACTGTCCAGCTGCTTTCCCTGCAGATACATATCACCCATCAGACAATGGATTTCAGGATTAAAATACTCAACTTCACTTGCTTTTTTCAACTCTTCAACAGCTTCGCGCAATCTTCCGCGGCCTGCAGCCGCTCTGGCAAGCAATTTCCTTAATTCAATATCGCGTGGATACGCAATAACAGCCTTTTTCATAAGGGTACTTGCCCTCCAGAAATCGCCTTTAGTCATGAGCTTTCTGGATTCATGCTTGACTCTTTCCAGTTTTTTCTTGCTCATCAGGCCGGAAGAGGGCTTTCTCTCCACTTTCGATGCTGCTTCACGGGCAGGTTCGGGACGAGGTGCCTTATGGGGAACAGATTCCTCGGCACCTCTTCCCTCGTCTGTGGATATGACTTCCTCCTGATACTCAAACTCAGGTGTATTCAGATTTCTGTCGTACTCTGTACGCTTTTCAGGGTCGCAGAGCACAGTGTAAGCTTCATTTATCCTGGCAAACCGTTCCTGTACTCTCGGAGAATCTCCCGCCACATCAGGATGGTGTTTAAGCGCCATTTTTGCATAGGCTATCTCAATGGCGTCCTGATCTGCACTCCTCTTTACCCGCAGTCTCTGATAAAAATCTGCAGAAGCGGAATCCTCACCCCTGTACATGTATTACCTGAGTACCGTAAACAGTTCAGTGGTGCTGTGGCTTCCGCTCTCCGCTCGAAGGAAGTAAACACCGCTCTGCAGGTTTTCTGGAATAACCCAGCTTCCCTCCGAAGGAGTGGCAACAACTCTGCCTGCAACATCAAGAATGGAAACACTGGCTGAAGATGCACCGGTAACAGTGTACCCCAGAACCGCACTCACCGGGTTTGACTGGAGGGTAATACCAAAAGCCGCCCCGTCAAACTGTGCGCTGGTTTCTTCCCCGATACCTGCCATACTGAGGAGGTTCATGCACAGAAGTTTGTTCATGTACCTGCACTCTAAGTTGTTCGTAACTATCAGCGTTGTGTCGTTCTGGCTGCCCCAGAAACCGTAGTCATCAACCTCAGGGGTGTAGAACAGCATAGGGCTGTGTGTAGAAGCTCCGTAAGACCAGTCTACAGCGTCACCGTTTACATCATAGAGAATTTCCCCGCACCTGCCGTACTCGTATCCATTCAGTTCAGTCATCTGCGAAGCCCAGCTCTGGAATGTGCTCTGATGCGGTGTGGGCGAGTTGTTGTAGCCGTACGGATAAAGAAGCTTTCCGCCGTACGTGTGGTAGTGAAAGCCGCCAAGTGGCTGTATGGAATCTATCCACTGGGTTTCAGCAAGGGTCTCGACCTCGCTGAGTGCAAACTCTCCCCTGTAAGTCTCGGAGTATGGGTTGGGGCTTGAACCACTGTCATCGTAACCCCACTGGTAACTGTAGTTACGGTTCAGGTCAATTCCGCTGGAGGCAACCGGTACAGTGTAGTTCATGTTCTTACGCTGGTTGCCGCCACTGGGACTGTTGTACACATAACTGTCAGGATTTACTATGGGAATTATGTAGATCTGCGCATTGTTCAGAATGAATGTGGCCATTGTATCGCTGTCGTACTCTGTTGTCAGCCACTGAGCCCAGTCTATCAGAACCGAGTTACCGCCTGGTTCTCTGGCATGGGTCAAAGCAGTAAACAGAATGGCGGGAGACCCTGCAGGTGCATTTGTTATCCGCACGAAGTTCAGGTCTCTTCCCTGAAAGGAAGTTCCATAAGAGGTTGGAGTATCAACCATATCATTTGTTTCAGCAAGTTCTGCCCAGAAGAGAGCATTATCGTTTGGGCCGTAGTAGTAGCCCATTTCACCGTTATCTGTTTCCGGAAGAAGTTCAGACCACTCCAGCGGAAGCAGTTTTGCTTCAGGATACCTTGCAAGGGTTTCGTCGACAAACCTCTGGTTCACCATAACATCCACCCAGCCAGCACTCCGGCTGCCGGCTGTAACCTCGTAACCCATGTCTCTGACAAGGGTAAAATCCGAGTCGGTATTCATTGGTATCCTGATGAGCCGGCCTGCATTCATCACTGCAGGCAGTGCCAGAACAAGACCCAGTACAAGCACTTTTCGCATCACACTCTCCTATCTATAGTTGACAATCGCGCGGAAATCCCTTAAGTTCGCCCGTCACAAGGTGAAAAACCCTCACGGGAAATATTTTAGACTGCACAGTCTATTCTGCGAAAGGAGAGAGCTCTTGGCAAGGAGCAGACAATCGCTCAAGCGACTTAAAACAGATACTGTTAAAAATGAGAGAAATCACAGAAAACTTAAGAGACTTCGTACCGCCATTAAAAAAGTGAACTCAGCTGAAACACCCGAGGAAAGAATGGACGCTGTGAAACTGGCTCAGAGCCTTATAGACAAGGCCGGACGAACCAGATTAATGCACCCGAACAAGGCAAAAAGGTTGAAGAGCAGAGTTCTCTAGTGTTCTGATATTAAGAACCCCCCACATCGTGGGGGGTCTTTTCTTTATTCTGTCAGGGCAAAATTGTAGCGGAGGGTGGTCCACACTCCAACGGGTATACCGTTGTTTCTTGCAGTTGTCCACCTTGTATTGTGTGCGGCGGAAAGAGCCGCATCATCCAGCGAAGTTACACCGCTTGTCTGAAAGAGCTGCACATCTTTGATCTCTCCATCGCGTCCTACATACACCCACAGCGTAACGATACCCTCCACCCCGGCAAGCCGGGCAATCTCAGGGTAATCAGGTGGTGGCATGTACGTGCAGTTGGGCAAAACCTCTGCAGGGGTAAACCCCGGAGGACCTATTTCTTCTCCAAAACCGTTTTCGCCTGCAGCGAAATTTTCGATGGTTTCCACGGTTCTGAGCCCGACTGTATCCGTACTCATGGAAATTACAATAGGATCTCTTTCAATTTCCCGCTCCAGCTCCTGAAGCAGATGGTCCTGTTGGTCAGCTATCTCATCTTCCTTCTGTTCAACCGTTGCATCGTATGGAAGAAAGGCATCAACAGCATCCATAACTGTATCCATTGTTCTGGTGGAAAGCCTGCCCAGTTCCATTCCCGGCGCTAACTGAAAAGCCACATTTACGAACAGAAGACCGGCAAGAAGGCCAATCTCTATTCCCATTCCTTTTATTCCAGTCACTTCGCACCTCCTCTCTCTGTAAGTGATACAGTTCAGGTACGAAGTTTGTTCCATTTACTACACTGGCGTAACCTCACTGTCTCCGCCTGGCAGATCGCGCACAGAGTACCCGGCATCTGCCAGGTCGTCTCTGAGCTTGTCCGCCTCCTGGAACAGTTTGTTCTTTCTGAGGTATCCTCTGAGCTCTCCGAGAATGCTGCACAGGTCTTGTGTTGACCCTCCGGTGCTCTCCGAAACCAGCTCAACACCCAGAACGCCGGTAGCCAGGCTGTCAAGAAGACCGGCCATCACAAACTTGTCAGCCTCTGGGACGCTGCCTTCAAGAAGAATGTTTCCCGCCCTCACGAACTCGAACAGAACAGCA
This sequence comes from Candidatus Fermentibacteraceae bacterium, assembly GCA_021162285.1. Lineage (GTDB taxonomy): Bacteria > Fermentibacterota > Fermentibacteria > Fermentibacterales > JCC-6 > Sabulitectum. The sequence continues at coordinate 13,955 of JAGGYZ010000304.1, read as the reverse complement.
AGTGCCGATGGGGTATTCAGGTCGTCATCCATAGCTTTTCTGAACTCTGTTTCCGTCTTGTTCACAAGCTCTTTTACGCCCAGTAAAGGAATTCCTGATTCGGCGCTGCCAAGCCTGGACCTGAAGGTAACAAGCCTTTCAAGACCGCTCTTTGCACCGGCCAGCCCCTGGTCAGAAAAATCAAGCGGGCTTCTGTAGTGGCTCCTGAGTATGTACAACCTTACCACCATCGGGTCCCACCGCTGGAACAGGTCGCGGAGAAGGGTGAAGTTTCCAAGACTCTTGCCCATCTTTCTGCCGTCTACGGTAACCATGTTGTTGTGTACCCAGTACCTTACAAACTGCTTGCCTGTTGCAGCAGTTGACTGGGCAATCTCGCACTCATGGTGTGGAAAAACATTTTCAACACCACCGCCGTGTATGTCAAGAGTCTCTCCCAGATACCTCATGGACATCGCCGAACACTCAAGGTGCCAGCCGGGATATCCCCAGCCCCAGGGGCTTTTCCACTTCAGTATGTGATCTTCCCCTGCATCCTTCCAGAGGGCAAAGTCACGGGGATTCCGTTTGTCGCCTGCTGTGGAGATACGGGTACCGCTTCTCTGATCGTCTGCTGTTCTTCCACTGAGTCTTCCGTATTCAGGAAAAGATGAAACATCAAAGTAGATATTCCCGCCTGCCTGGTATGCGTGACCTTTCTCAAGCAGAGTTTTTACAAGCTCAATCTGTTCCGGGATGTGTCCGCTTGCCCTTGGTGAGATGTCCGGTCTGAGATTGCCGAGAAGATCCATGTCGTGAAAATAGCTGGCTGTGTATTTCTCTGCTATTTCCATAGGCTCAAGCTTTTCCAGCAGAGCCTGTTTCTGAAGTTTGTCTTCGCCGGCATCGGCATCATCTGTAAGATGCCCCACATCGGTGATGTTCTGTACATACCTTACTTTGTAATCAAGGTACCTCAGGTACCTGATAAGAACATCAAAACTGACATAGCTCTTACCGTGCCCCAGATGGCTGTGTCCGTACACAGTGGGGCCGCATACATAGATGCTTACAAACGGCGGTTCCTGGGGAAGGAACTCCTGTTTCTTTCTGTTCAAAGTATTGTAAAGGGAAAGCATATCAGCTAGCTCTCTTTCCAGTAATCGGTGTGCATGGCTTCTCTTGCCAGACCCATGGTTTTTTCTCCTGCCTTTATGGCCCTGTTTGTTCCTTCAAAAAGAATGTCTTCAACAACACCAGGTTTGTCAAACCGAACCCTTCGTTCCCTTATGGGTGCGAGGGTTTCCTCAAGTTTGTTGATCAGGTTCTTCTTGCATGCCACACAGCCGATGGTTCCCTTTCTGCAGGAACTCTCGATCTCCGGCACCTCTGATGAATTGAATGCCTTGTGGTAGGCAAAGATCGTACATATCTCCGGATGCCCGGGATCTGTTCTGTGAATACGGGCAGGGTCTGTTACCGCACTCATCACCTTTTTCTTTATCTCCGCAGGTTCATCCTTCAGGTATATAGCATTCCCAAGAGACTTGCTCATCTTGGTGTTCCCGTCAAGACCTATAAGCCTGGAAATTTCACTGACCATGGCTCTGGGTTCAGGAAATACTTCACCGTAAAGCTCGTTGAACCTTCTGGCGACAAACCTTGTAACCTCAACATGAGGAAGCTGATCTTCACCAACAGGAACAAGATTCGCCCGACAGAAAAGAATGTCTGCTGCCTGGCTTACCGGGTATCCCAGAAAACCGTAGGTCATGTCTGTAAACCCGTACTGTTTTGCTTCTGTCTTTATTGTGGGATTGTGCTTCAGACGGCTCACAGATGTATAAAGCCCGAACAGAACAGTGAGTTCGGCGATCTGGGGAACCATACTCTGAACAAAAATGCTTACTTTTTCAGGGTCAAGCCCTGCTGCAATGTTATCAAGGGTAACTTCCCGTACATTTGTTCTGATGAGCTCCGGTGTCTCCCAGTGGGTGGTAAGTGCCTGTATGTCTGCTACAATAATGTATGTTTCGTACTGGTTCTGAAGCTTTACTCTGTTTCTCAGGGAACCAACAAAATGTCCCAGATGAAGGGGGCCGGTTGGCCTGTCCCCGGTCAGGATTCTCTGCATTTCTCCTCTTTCAATTTTACAGGTTTATTTTCACCGGGGAATCTGAATCACGGAAATATCTCAGATCAATTTCACCGGTGTACATTTCCACAAGATTGATAACTGTGTCTACTGTGGGTTTTACCGCAGGGCACACTTTCGAATAGTCTTCAAGGTAACGCAGGGTCTGTGGAATGTATTTGAGATACTTGTCTTTACCCAGAGCTCTGTACTGATAGGCAAATGTACCCACAGCTTTCATATTTCTCTGAAGGGCACTGAAAACGAACTCGAACAGGTTAGCTCCGCTGATGCCAAGAATGTAAGACGAAGCAAGCCCCTTCCAGCCATCACCACAATCTCTGTAACTGTCACGCAGAAGACTGGACAGGTCATAGCAAGGCGGCCCGTACCTTGCGTCCTGCCAGTCAATTATGTGTACTTTTCCCTTGTGAATCATCAGGTTTGCTGAATGAAAATCTCTGTGTGTAAAAGAGGTTATTCCCGATCCCATGGCTCTTTCAGACAATTCCCGGAAAAGCACCTGGAGCTCGGACAGTTCATCCACAGGAACCCTTAAAAGCCTGAAGAAAAGGTGTTCGAGGGTCTGCTCCAGTTCGGCCATGAAAAAACTCGGTGTGAAATACCTTCTGCCTGAAATACTGTTACTGGATATCTCGGGAGTTATCTCACGCTGGAGCCTGCGAAGCAGACTCAGCGATTCATTGAGATATTTGTGGTAACTGCCCTGATCTTCAATATCGCAAAGCCTGATGGTTCCGAGATCTTCCTGAATTACATAACCAAGCGATTCATCGCTCAACAGAACCTCAGGAAGTGGAAAATCCATTCCCTTCAGAAGGTTGTAGATGTCAAGCCAGGGCCACAGAGGAGTACGGGAACTGTCCATAACCACCACGGATCTGCCGTTGTGCTTTACCCTGTAAAAATCTCTGGCTGACGCATCACCTGCAATGGGAACTATCGAATCGACCGTTCCGTACTGCTCGCTCACCCAGCGTGCAACATCTTCCATCCGTTCAGTCAAACATCAACCCCTTTTCACAAACCACGGTACAATATCGTTCACAAGGCTCGCTCCGGGCAAAAGCACCGCTCCTTCAAGCATAACAGAATTCCGCACCAGCGCCTTACTGGAGATTATACAAGAACTGCCTATCCAGTAAAAGCCTTCAAGATTCGCATCTCTGTGCACGCGGGCCGATGGGTGAATATAGCTTCCCTCCAGAAGCAGGTGCTTTCTGATGAGCTGGAAGCTGCCCATATCCAGCCAGTTTCTTTCGGTAAAATACTCATTGATGAAAATTCCCGCCCTTTCCGCAGCACTGCGGAGCAATGTAAAAAACCCGGTTGAAAGCTGTTCTTTCCTGGCAATGCGGGCCACTTCAGGTGAAACAATGCTAACTCCCAGATAGTGTCTGGAATTCCCGTTTATAGATAATGAACCGTAGTTACCGTAATCTGGGAAACTGCCCGTAAGAACTGTCCACTTTGAACCTGTTGAAAGGTGAAATTCAACCATCTCCTGCACAGGCACATCGAGAACCATGTCGGTGTTTGAGATTATCCAGTGACCTTTGAACATCTCTGTGTTCACAGAAAGCGTTCCCGGAAGCCCGAGCGGCTTCTCTTCAAACAGCATCTGTGTTCTTCCAGGCCAGCATCGGCGTACTTCCTGGTAAACCAGTTCCGGACACTTTGTCGCGTTACAGGCAACAACTTCAGGCTCAATAAATGTAAACTGATTTACGAGATTACCCAGCAGTGTGGTTTCTCCCCATGGCAGCAGAGCTTTGGGGCGGTACAGAGAAAGGGGTTCCGCTCTTGTGCCGTAACCGGCAGTAAGGAACAGAACCCCCTGAATACCGCTGCCAGGCTGCTTAGCCGTAGATCTCTTTTCTGTTGCAGTCACAGATCTTGATTCTTCTACGCTGCGGGCGCCATGTGTTCTTCAGCCCGGTTCTGGCTGCAATGTAGACCACAGGAACCTTTTCCTTGCCACAGACAGGACACATCTCTTTGTGAGAAGTACGGGTCTCGTGGGCAAGCTTTGCTGCGAATGTTCTTTCTTTCTTAGGCATTATTTATCCTTTCGCGCCATGGCCGGTATCTGCCCGGCAAGCTCCATAACTCTGTCAAGGAGCACCCTTTCCGAAATTTCTTCCAGGGCGGCTTTTATTACCAGTAAAATGCCCCTTCGAACCTGTGAATAAGATTCACGGCCCGGTGAGGCCCACCACACAGGGCACGAGTATAACATCTTATCCACTGTACCCGCAACCCCTTCCGGGCTGGACTTTCTGCACTCTTCGAGAACAAAGTCAACAAGCTTCCAGTAGGCCTGGTGATCGGCGTTTTTCGAATGTTTCCACAGGGGAAACGGCTCTCCTGTATCGAGATCACCTGCCGTTGTTGACCAGCTGCCGGAGGGAATATTGCTTTCTCTTACAGGGAACTGTTCCAGTATTCTGTTCAGTGAAGAAATCCTGATTCCACTGAGCGATTCCATTCTTTGAATAAATGGCTTGAGAAAACTGTCAACAGCTCCACCCCTGTGATGACCGAAGGTTTCCCCATCCATCGCAAGCACCACATACGAATCGTCGTCTCCAGTCCACGAATGCAGATCTTCAACCATTCTGTCTGCCATCTTTGAGCCGTTGTCGCCGTGGAAGGAAATCATGTTCGACCAGTAGTTGCTTCTAAGAAATACCGCCGTTCCATCCACAGACGGAATCCACGAGGAGGGAACCTCCTGTCCGGAGTACACCCATGGAACATCATCGGTTATTGTCCACCTGTACCCCATTGATCCGAAAAGTTTTACCGTGTCCATGTTTACAGCCATCTCCGGAGGAAACACACCTTCAGGATGAAAAGCTTTCCCTATCAGATCCGCATTGCCTGCAGTGTTAAGCTCTACCTGCCTTCTGGCTTCATTCGCGGGAATCAGAGGCAGAATGGGATGGTATGCGCCACTGGTGGTAAATGTGCAGTTTGACAGTTTTGAGGCTGTCTTCAGGGTCTCCGGGCAGTACGTGGCCAGCTGCTCTGTAAGAGAGTAGTTCATGTTAACGGTAAATTCAGCACCTGCTTCAAGCAACAGCTGGAACAGTGGCCCGTAGCACTCCCTGTCTATTTTTCTGACGATTTCAGGGTTCTGTGTGGGAGGCTGATAGAAGTGAAGCACAAAACCTATGTGCTTCATAAAGACCAGTTTCCGTAGAGACTGACAGTGTCTCCAGTGTTAAGCCCCAGTTTCTCCGCGGCAGACGCTCCTGGAACTGCTATCTCATAAAATCCCTGACTGCCCCTGAGAAACACCGCACCATGAGAGCCTGCTCCCTGGCTGTAGTAATCAACCGGAACAACAGGAGTGCTGCCCGAATCGGTTATTACCTCTGAAGGAACAAAACCATTGAGGTCATCTTCGGTTATGGATGTAACGCAGTTACCGAAGTTATCTACATGCAGAACAACTGTGGTGAGACTGCTTTCCCCTGGCACTGCCCGGGGTTCTTCCAGCAGAACCGGATGTTCAAGAGGGGCAAGGAATGAAGTCCAGCCTGGATCCAGTGCAAGCCTGGCTGCCGCAGGAGCAAAAACATCTCTACCGTGGAAAGTAGGGGCAGAACCGGGCTCAGGATCGGGAAGCTTCCATGTCTTCACGGAACCAGACAACATGGATATCAGTCCGTTGTCCGGAGCCACAACAAATCTGCCATGCCACAGGGCGGCCAGCCCGAACCTGCGGCTTCCCACACCGGGATCTACAACGGCAAGCGTTACTGAACCTTCAGGAAGCCTGGGAAGTGTTGAACGAAGATGGTACGCACCGTGCAGAATATTTCCGGGCAGTACAGAGTGGGTAATGTCTATTACCGGAGTATCATACCCGGAAAAAGAAAGAATCACAGCTTTCATCTGTGCAACATAGCCATCGGAGTAACCAAAATCGGAAAGAAGAAACAAAGGCGTTTTCACTGCCTGCCTCCCGTCACCTGTGCTTGACCACAACAAGAGTTCTGTCGTCGGCCTGTGTCAGCCCCTGGCCATGGGCGTTCATAGCTTTCAGTATCCTTGACACTATCTGCTCCGCGTTGAGGTCTCTGTATTCCAGAACAGCTTCGGTAAGCCCGGCAACATCAAACTCAACATCGTTTTCATCCATGGTTTCAGTAATTCCGTCTGTGTACATAACAAGAACATCTCCAGGATGCATCTGTACCGTCCCGTGTTCGTAGTCTGCATGCTTCACAACACCCATAAGCAGACCGCCGTCTTCAAGAAACCGGACATCTCCAGTTCTGGAAACAAGGAGAGGTGGATTGTGACCTGCATTGCAATAGGAAAGGGTTCCATTCCTGGTGTCGAGAACACTGTAAAAAAGCCCCACCAGACCGGTTATGTTCCCTTCCACAGTAAGCTCGGAGTTTACCCTTTTCATTATCTGACTCATGTCAAACAAACTTCTTACGCTGGCCCCAAGAATGCCCTTCATGCCAGCCATGGTAAGGGCTGCAGGAATACCTTTACCTGAAACATCTGCTACAGCCATACCGAGATTCCCGTCTGGAAGGCTGAAAAAATCGTAGTAGTCTCCACCAACCTCTTTAGCTGGACTGTAATGTACGGCGATTGTGTAGTTTTCATACCTGGGAGCCTCGGCGGGGAGAAGACCCATCTGTATCTTTCTGGCTGTACTCAATTCCTCCGCAAGCGAATCACCCCTTGCGTACCTTCCAAGATAGAGATCGGGAAGCTTTTCGCGAAGTTCTCTGGAAGTTGTAATAGACGGATGGCTTGTAACCAGTCGAACAACTGCACTTCTTACACTCTCCGACCTGTCATTTAACAGTATGGTTATCTTCTCTACGAGACCGGGAATACTTCCAAGCCTGTCCAGCTTTTCAATGGCGTCTACCGTTTGAACTCTTACAGACGGATCGGAGTCATCAAGCGCTTTCAGGTAGAACTCAACCCTGTTGTCCGTTTTAAGGAATGGAGAATTGCTTATTCCGCGGAGTACTGCTGTTCGAACGAAAGGATCCCCGTCTGCTGCCAGTATTCTGACTTTCTCAGGTATTTCTCCCGGTTTTGAAAACTCTGCCAGCGCTTCTCCTGCCGCAGCTCTCACAGATCTCTTTCCGTCAGAAGCCAGATCACTGAGCAGAGCGATATCCCACTTACCGGTCATTCCAAGACGATGGATTCCCATGGCAACAGCTTTTCTTACGGCAGGATCGCTGTCTCTGGATAGCCTTTTCAGCAGCTCGTCGGCATGATCAGCAACAGACTCCCTGTTCCACAGAATAAACCACGGCAGCCTTGACCTCTCTTCAACAGTTCCGGTCTCCATAAGAACACCGGTTACATCGAGAGCAATCCCTGCAACATCACTTCTACCTCCTGCAAGCAGCTGTGACAGAGCTTCTCTGGCTCCGTAGCCCTCTGAAGACAAAACTATCCGGATCAGTTCATTCTGTTCTGAATCGTCGAGAATTCTGATGTATGGAAGAACCATGGCAGCCATCTCACTGCTCTGAGGCATGTTATCGGAAATCAGTTTCCAGAGAGAAGCCTTTTCCCGCTGCGTAAGATCCTTGTAATTCATCAGCATGCACTGAGCAACCGTTCTGATGTCATCTGGAGGAATATTGGAAAACAGCGTATCTCTGATGGTACTGCCGAAAAACCTGATACGGGCACCTATGTTGGAGGCAACAAGACTGCGGCCACCCCGGGGAAGTCTCTGCATCAGGAGCCAGAGCAGATCACAGGATTCCTCTTCAAACTCTCCCAGCTGCCTGTTCATCAGACCTATCACAAGATTCATCAGCTCTGTGCTGTCACCTCTGTCCAGAACGGCATTAACAATGTTCATTTCTCTTTCCGATACATGAGGAAACTTTCTTCCGATGTAGAACAGAACGACTCTGAACACTGCAGGGGCAGGGTCTTCAAGAAGATCTGCAATGATACCGCCAGGGTCACCGGAATTACCCCACAAGTCTATACTGAGAAGAAGACCGGCCCGGACCCGATCGTCTTCATCCCGGGAAGCGGTTTCAACAAGATCTCTGAAGTAATGGTCTTTTCTAAGCCACGGAACACCCATGGAACTGGCAAGGGCTCTTCTGGTTTCAACAGATCCTGATTCAAGGATATAACGGCACAGCCCCTCAGCTGCTCTGTCAAAGGCCTCCCTGTCGGCCAGGAGCATTGCCAGAAAATCGTTCAGTCCCTCCACATGAGTCTCTCGTGAAGCAGTAAATAATAACCTTGATTTTTCGGAAGAAGACAGGTGTCTGTACATGTGGGCTACATTGTATCCGGCTCTTCTCTGCTCCAGATTTTCCCCGTTAAGAAGAGTCTCCATAACAACTCTTACAAGCGGGCTGCCGGCTCCGGAAAGTTCGGTCATACCTCTGTCCACCGCGTCCAGAACAATTGTGTCTCCGCTGCAGAGGTGTATTTCTCCACTGATTTTCAGCCGTCTGAACGGTGAATCCCCTCTGTATGCTCTGGAGTCAAGATACATTTCATTGAGTTTTTCGGAAGATGGAAAAGTTTCTCTCAGAAGAAAATGAAGTCTGGACCAGATTTCAAGCAGACTGCTTTTAAAAACCGTTTCTGAAACTATCGGTTCAAACAGAGAAAGCAACACCAGTTCGGCCTTGGCAAGCAGATCAAGCCCCCGGAAAGTCTCCAGAGCTTTCTGACCCTGCTCCACCCTCCACTGCCGATTGGTCTCCGGAGAAGGCAGCTCTACATGTGCATCACCAAACAGCGAGAACAATCCGGATATTCTGGGATCCGAGGATGTAAGAACAACCCTCCGCCTTGAATCTGTTGATTTGAGAATAATGGTGAATGCAGCGTGAAACAGATGGAGCGGATGTATAAGGGTCATACGACGGATCGAGTCTATGTCAAAAAGAATAGCACAGTCTTCCGGCCCTCTCAGTTTCATTTCAACGAGACTGGAGTCTATATCTTTGTCTATCAGTTCTATGGGAACAAGACCTTCATCGGCGGCCTCCATCAGAAGCAGACGGGCAAGGGTTGTTTTCCCGGCTCCAGGCGGTCCGGACAGGCACACAAAACCTCTGTTGCGGATTATCGATGAGGCTGCAATAAGGCTGTCTCCGTCTACGGATTCACCTGCCACACCGTTCCAGGATCGAATCAGTTCCTCCCCGGAAGGATACAGGGTCATGGCCCTTTTGATTCCCGATATCCAGTCCTGAACCGAATTGTGAACAATGGAAACCAGATGGTTCTGATTCTGAAAAGACCAGCACCGATCCCACTCCTTCAGCTTGGCAAAAACGGGTTCGGAGAAAGACGGCTCACCGGCAACCAGTGCACCAACTGGAACTCCCAGCCTGAGAAGAGAAAAAAACCTTGACCGGGCAAGGGCAGAAGGTTCTGTCCCCAGAAGCATAAGCGCAGCATCAAGCTTCGAAACCTGAGCCCCGACTGTCAGCTTCATCCCTTCAGCCCACGCCGGTACTCGAAGTTTGCCGGTTTCAGAAACAACTACAGCGTCTTCACCGCCTGCAAGAACACTGCTGTCTGTCCAGACGAGAAGTTCAAAACTATGGGCCATCAGTACTCCGTCAGCTGAGAGGCCAGATCAGAGTGGCTCTGGTTTTTCCTTCCGGATTCAACCCGTAATCCAGCCAGCGGGCAAGATTTCGTGCAATAAGGACACCCCTCCCGCGGCGGCTGATCAACGCTTCACCCTCGCCTGGTTCATGGCCGAGATCAGCATCTGGCTGCCAGGTTCCGCAATCATCTATCAAAAACTGCAGCCTCCCGGGGAAAGCATCGATGTAGATGGTAACAACCTTCTTTGGATCGCCTCCATTGCCGTGTTCCATTGCATTTTTAACAACTTCCATAACGGCAATTGAAAGACCGGTTGCATCTTCCTCGCTTACACCGGAAGTGATACCGATTTTCTCCACAAAGATCTGCACCGACTCTACAACAGAGCCATCACTGGGGATTTTCAGAACTATTCCCTTGAGCAAAACTATTCCTTAAGACTTGCGAGAGCCTCATCCTCACTGGTAAAGGTCTCGAATATTGTTATGAGTTTAGTGATGATAAAGAGTTCATTGATCTTCTTTGTTGCGTTCAGAATAGCCATTCTGCCGCCTTCTCTTGCCAGTGAAGTATGCCCGCTTACAAGAACTCCAAGACCGGAACTGTCCATCCAGGCAACATGCCCTAGGTCAAGCAGAACATTACCCATATCGTTGTTGATAGATGTCTGGAAAACAGTTTTAAGATCCATCAGGTCGGGTCCGCTTATCACCTTGCCACTGAGGCGTATAACCTTGATTCCATCTTTGATCTCTTCTTTAATTTTCACTCTCTACCTCCGGTAAAAGATTAGACAAACACTCCCGTACTTGTCTAGAATAGATAATTCAGAAACCAATGTCACGAGCAGAGCACAAAATTCTTCCAGTTCACAAGCCCCTGGCTCTCAAGATAGCTTTGTACAGCCTGTGCGGCACCGGGCTTTCGAGAGGCTACAACAATGGGCAGTGTTTCCGTGTTCTCCCAGCTGGTAATATCAACGACAGGACACCCTCTAAGCATCCGTTCTTCAGGAACAGGTACAGGGGAGAGAAACGCCTGAATTACAAAACCCTCTCTCTGAATGTGTTTACCCAGCCTCCTTGCAGTCTGCCCTGCACCAGCCACAAAGACTCTCTTTCCCTGCAGGCATGGGACCATCCCCAGATACTTTGCTTTCGCCCTGTAAAAAGATGTAAGTGAATACGCTGAACTGACTCTGCTGAACCTGTCTGGCCTCTCCCGCCAGGCAAGAAGCGTTTTCGGAACTCTGATGAACCTGAAGCCACGGCTCCACAACCTCAGCCAGAGCTCGTAGTCTTCCGGAAGACCGTTGTCGCTGTAACCTCCGGCCTCCATCACACCTTCCCTGCTGTAGAACGCAGACGGATGTGGAACAGGGCTTTCAACAAACAGATTGTGCTCTATAGCATCAGGTGATTCCAGATTGTTTATCCACGATTCGTAGTGTCTGTAACCGGAACTGACTGCCGAATCAGGAAAACTTCTTACTCTGCAGGAAACAACTGTTTTTTCACCGTTTTCCTCTGCAGCAGCAAGCTGACTGCGCAGCCTGTCCGGATGACACAGGTCGTCGCTGTCAAATCTGGCCACCCATCTGCCCTGTGCAAAATCCAGTCCGGAATTAAGAGCCTTTACAAGCCCTCCTCCGCTCTGGTACAGTTTGAATCTGAAATCACTTTCGCAGAAATTCTGTGCAATCTTTCGGGAACTGTCTGAAGAACCATTATCCACCATGATCACTTCAAAATCTGTGAGCGTCTGTGAAACCAGAGAACCCAGTGCAGGCTCAAGAAATCTCTCTGAATCTTTGAAAGGCAGCACAACTGAAACGGCAGGAGAACCCAACTATCTCATGCTCTCGAAGGCAGCTCTCAGTTCTTCTGGAGTGCCTACCGGCCGGTTGCATGCTCCGCCTACGCAAAGCTGGGCGTAGGGCCACCCGGATGTTGGCAGGTAAGCCTCAGCCATGGCCACTGAATCTTCATAGACAGAAGGGTCGAGAAAATCAAAACCCCTGTCGCCTGCAATGGAAGCCGCTTCCGCAAGAAGAGCTGTTACCGTTTCGTCCTCTGCCAGGCCAACCACATAGATGTGAATATCAATAGCCTCTTCCACAGGTTCAACCTCTCCGCCGGAGGCGCCGCTTACAGCTGCAGTAAACCACTGGGCACTGCGGGCTCCGATGGCTCTGGCAGTTTCTTCTCCCTGTCCGTCGAGAATCAAAGTCATTGGAAGCGCGTCTGCAAGATCGTAACGCTGGGCAACAAGACCGGCCTCCTGTGTCGAGAGCCACACCACAGTTATACCGACAGGATTGTTCTCTCTGAACAACTCCAGTGTCTCCAGGTCAGGATCTCCCAGATCAACGGCGATAAAAACAGCATCATCACCTGCCTCAATGGCAAGCTGCTCCAGAAGTGGTATCTCACGAACACACGGCCCACACCATGTAGCCCAGAAATTGATAAGCACAGGTTTCCCCGATGCCTCAACCAGGATACTGTCAAGCGACTGGATTCCTGTAACAAGAACGCCGTTTACCTGAGAGCCGGCCACAGTGTGGTGTGAAAGGTTAACTACCAACACCGGAATCATCAAAACAAGAACCAGTGGTATCCACAGGTGTCTGCTCATGACTTTGCCTTGATGGAATGTGATATGGCATCAACAGGACACACCTTTTCACATCTTCCGCACCTGATGCACTCGGCACTTCCAGGATTCTTGTAGATTTCTATCCCCATGGGGCACACTTCTCCGCACTTGCCACAGCTGATACATGCATCTGAAACATGCATCTGGAATACAGATACCTTTCCCAGAACCCCCCAGGCCGCCCCAAGCGGGCACAGAGCTTTACAGAACGGCCGCTCCACTGTAACTGCCCACAGAAGAATTACAAAAGCAACTGCAGACTTCCACCAGAACAGAAATCCGATCTGAAAAGCTCCGTCAGAAGTGGAAACAAGCGGCCAGCCGGCGAGAGATGTTCCTGCAGGGCACACAGCCTTGCAGAACCACGGGTCTCCAGTACCTCCTGCGACAGGCCGGAGAAACGCAGGAAGACCAAAAACAAACAGAAGAAGCATCACATACTTTGCCGGTCGAAGGGAATCGTTAAACGACATCCTGGGAAACGGTATCTTGTAAAGCAGGTCCTGCAGCAGACCAAACGGGCACAACCACCCACAGGCAAATCTTCCTGCGATAAGCCCGACAGTTGCGATAAAACCGACAACGGCGAACACTATCAAAGCATCAGCTCTTCCGGAAGCCAGTATTCCCCAGAAACCCGGAGCAGCAAGTATGGACTGAAGAGAGCCAACAGGACAGGCCAGAACACTTGAAGGACAACTGTAACAGTGAAGCCCCGGGATCATGGCGACCTTGGAAGCTCCTGTAAAGATACTTCCGCTGACCCACCCTGAAAGGTGCAGGTTCGTTGCCAGCAGAGAGGCAAACTGAACGGTTTTTCTCAACACGGAATGCCGTGTCAGCCTATTCCTATGCATTCCAGACAGATATTTATTGCTTTGGACAGAATTGCTGCCGGGTTACCGAACACATAACCGGCGACAAGCATCAGAACTGCTGTAACTAGAAGGAAAACCCTGAAAGGTATGGAGGCGGCGACCAGATTCGAACTGGTGAATGGTGGATTTGCAGTCCACTGCCTTCCCACTTGGCTACGCCGCCTTTCTTTTTGTTTCATTGGGACGCAATCATACAAAATCGGTAGTTTTTAATCAAGTGTTTAACCGGACTTTCAGGAACCGTCAACCCAGTCCAGCCCTACCCAGAAACCTTCCTGCCATGTCATGTCACCAAGAGGTGTTTCAATTGTTGGAACCATAAACATCTGCAGCCTGCCCAGATGGTCTTCATCTCTGATATCTCCGTCAATACCACCAATGGCCAGGGCAAGATCAATTACACCATCTACACCCAGCAGTTCAAATATCTGGAAGGCATCAAACCCGACACCCAGCCCGAGAACAGCAATCTGACCATCATCCCCAATACCGAATTTTCCGGTAAACAACCCCTCGGCCACCTGTACAGTGTCCTCTTCGGAACCTTCAATGGTGTCCATGAAAATATCGTAGTCAAGCCTGGTAAGGGTAATCTCAATTTTAGGAAGACCTGAATTACCGGTGTTTGGATTCTTTATACCAAGACCCAGGTTAAAATCCATGGGACACTGTCCCTGAAGCCAGTACCCGCC
>JAGGYZ010000001.1 GCA_021162285.1 Candidatus Fermentibacteraceae bacterium | reverse complement strand
ACGATATACTGGAATCAAAACTAATTCATATGGCTTACCTGAATCCAATGAAAGCATATCATCATTGGCAGGATCTCTACACAGTTAATGAAAGCAAGGTAGAAGGGGAAAGAGAAGCACTGGGGCTTAATTCAATTGGGGATGAGTCTGATTTGCTTATGGACGCAGACACTTTGTCTGATGATTACAAAGATTTAGTTAATGACTTGAGAGTGCCGAGTTTTACCTCTTTCTGATTTCTCCATCTCAAGAATCAATTCTATTCGCTTGAGTTTTTAATCGCAAGCATTCTTTTCGCGAGCCCGTTTCTCAACGCATTTCAGTTGATCGTATGCAGTGTGTACTGCCAACGATGTAAGCAGGCTCCGATTGACTTCATTATTTATGTACGGATTGGCACTGATATGGTAACTGTAAATAAATATCTGCACTGAAATGGTGATGCTAGTAATGTGATAGAATATTGAAGGTATGTATTAGTCTAATATGACATTAAACAGGCTACCAATAGTTGCAATCTGTATATACTGAGGTGCATAATCATAAGTGATTATTTCTCAAGGCACAGGGTGATTACATGTGAAAAAGGGTCTTGACAGAATTGGAGGAAGTAGGGCTATGCAGCCAGAGTCAGGCGTAATCCCTCGGCTCTGCCTATATCAATCCGTTCCCGCAAGAAGTCTCTGAGTTCCATATTCCCGGAAGAGTCTGCAAGAAAAGCTGGCAGCGTATGCCTCATGGCAATGGCAGTAACCTGCTCTGAAGGACAGATGCCGGGACGAACTGTGCGAATCCACGAACCGAAAGATGCCCAGACCAGGCTGGGGTATTGAGAGGAAAGATACTGCAGCAGTCCCTGTGCGATGATGCCCAACTGAATGTGAGAATGATAGGCATCTATCTTGCGTACCACAGCATCACGATACTCTTTGGATTTTCTGTGCAGGTGCTGATTGCCACTGGTTCGGCCAAGAGGAGTCATTGTGGACATCCAGAAACGATAACCATAAGTGCCCAGCACATGGAGGGCCTGCTTGAAAGACAACTCAATCTTGAAGCGAAGACTGTAGATTCTGATTATCTCCAGCGGATCAAGAGTAACATCGGTACACATAAGAAGGATCATGCCACGGATGGGATGATTGACCGCAACAAAACGAACCACAATACCAACTGGACGCCAGATCAGATCCAGGCAGCGGAATTTGATGGTTACTTTCTTCTCTCCATATACAGGACTGGGTGCCTCCTGCATGGTGTCTGGTTCCTCAAACATCGAACGCAGTTGTACTTTTTTCCCGTACTTGCGGGGACGTCCCCGTCTTCGGGGTCCGTCGACTTCGGGCAGCAGCTCATATGCAACTGCGTTCTTCTTTACACGGGAGATCAGATGATTGCCTCTGGCGATCAATCCCTGAATGACCTTACCGGCTGTGTAGTAGGCATCGGCAACAAAGTAAAACGGTTCAGCTATTCCCAGGGAGTTGATCAGCAGTATCATTTTGTCAAGCAGTGTGCGTTTGTCGTTGTTGTTGAAAAGTACCCCTTCATGTATCCGCCCAGCCAGTGGAATAGCAAAGGTTGTGTTCATGGTGCCTGCCAGAATGGCAACAGCCTGACATGAGTGACCCATGATGTAGCTGGGTTTTGTGTTGGAGTCCGACTGCTGATGCAGGCGTTTGACGGCTGGCATCTTTTTACCGGATTTAGGCACTTTGATCCCGTCACCTACGATTACCATTCTTCCGTTCACCCGAAGAATACCTGGTTGAATATTCAGAATAACTTTCACCCATAACTGCGTAAGTTTTTTTAGATCCAGTGCTGATGAGTGAAAAAACGCCAGCATCCTCTCGTAGCAGTTTGCTTTAAGTCCCAGTGCCCTGACAAGACTGGTAATCCCTGTTAAATCACTCCTGACCGTTATAGCAGCCAGAGCAGCACTCATCCACAAAAAAGTCCTCGACCTCGAACAGGCAGGTCTTAACTGCTGAACCACTCCAAACCAGATTTTCCACAGTCTCATAACATCTCCTTATATTACTTGTATGAAGTGTTTTACACCGTGCTAGTAATATAGTATACAACAGCTATAATAGCAACCGTTTGGAGAACAAATGAGTGACAAATTACTCAAAGAAATTGAGGAAGAAATCGAATTGATTAAGAATAAGCTTCAGCATATTGGAGAGATGCGTCCTGGCTCGCTAAATAAGCAGTACAGAGTACCGAAAGAAAAGAAAGGCGGATTCTATCAACTGAATTACACACACAAAATGCAAAGCTATACCAAATATGTACGCTTGCAGTTTGTTGATGACATTAAGGAGCAGATTGCTACTTATAAGGATTTCAAAGCCATGACCAACAGATGGGTTGAGCTGGCTATATTACATTCAACAATGAAAATGAATTTAGAGAAAAAGAAGCGCGGAAAATAGTGGAGAACTCGTCACTCTCAAGTAATTTAGCAAACAGTTTAATTCAAGAGCCCGGTAATGTCTACTGACGGATAGCCTGCAAACTGGCAATAGCACCGTCCGGTATGGGGCAACAGGAACGAATCTCACCTCCACGCCTACTCTATCCTTGATTTACAACGAGTATTTCCTTGCTCTTCAGTTGTATAGCACCATTTATGCTCTGACAGACTTCTCAGTTTTCCAGGGAATTGCTATCTGGAGGCCGAACACTACGAGTATACTATACTTGTCGGGAATACTTCCGGCCGACGGACGTACTGGAATTGACAGGAGACTGAGTTTTAATAAATGAGGTTTGACAATGAAACAAAACAAAAACAAGGGATTGCCAAGGCTCGGTAACAAAGAGAGAGCCATTGTTCGTTCGTCAGCTGCTGAATATCTGACATTTATTGCGGCCAGCGGAAGGGGTGGCGTTGAAGCGGTTTATGCCGATGAGAACATCTGGCTTACACAGAAAATGATGGGAGTTCTCTATAGCGTAGAAACGCATACTGTTAACTATCATCTGAAGAAGGTCTTTTCTGACAGCGAGCTCGAAGAAGATTCAGTTATTCGAAAATTTCGAATAACTGCTTCAGACGGTAAAAGCTATAACACAAAACACTATAATCTCTTAGCCGTTATTGCGGTTGGTTATAAGGTTAATTCCGAGCGGGCTGTTCAGTTCCGTAAATGGGCTACCAGGATTATTCAGGAGTTTACTATCAAAGGTTATACCATGGATGATGAACGTCTGAAGAACGACGGCACTATCCTCGGTAAAAAATATTTTGAAGAGCAGCTGGAACGTATTCGGGAAATACGCCTGAGTGAGCGCAAGTTTTACCAGAAGATCACTGATATTTACGCCACGGCTATCGATTATGATTTAACCGCTCAAGCGACAAAACGCTTTTTCGCAGCCGTACAGAATAAACTGCACTGGGCCATTCATGGACAGACGGCAGCGGAGGTGATTGTGGACCGGGCAGACCACAAGAAAGACAATATGGGATTGACCACATGGAAAGATGCTCCGAAAGGGAAAATACAGAAGTTCGATGTCACCGTTGCCAAAAATTATCTAACCGTAAGCGAAATGGCGCAATTGCAACGGTTGGTTTCAGCCTATTTGGATATAGCAGAGGATATGGCGCTTCGAAAGATCCCGATGACAATGCAGGACTGGGAGACACGTCTCAATCGGTTCATTGAAGCTACCGACCGGGAGATTCTGCAAGATGCCGGAAAAGTAACAGCAGAAATAGCCAGAGCTCATGCCGAAACTGAGTTTGAGAAATACCGTACTGTTCAGGACAGACTCTTTGAAAGTGACTTTGACCGGATGATCAAACAGTTGGAACACAAAGAATACTAGGAAACTGGATTTTCAGCATTTTAGCAGTAGCTCCCAAAACCGCTTTTCAGTTCCAATATTTGTAAGTTTTCTTCCTGAAACCAACATGCCAGAAGCTTGTGGTTCCCGGGTAAACCCGGAAATTAACCTACCGCTTGAAACATCTTCTGGATTCAACTCGTAAGTGCAACAAACTGGTCTGTACTGGTGGGTGAGCTGTTGTAGAAGTGACAGCATCAACCATCAATCAACCGTCAACAAACCATAAGGAGTACTTATGAAATACGAACAGCTCACCCGAGAAGAACGATACCAAAT
>JAGGYZ010000227.1 GCA_021162285.1 Candidatus Fermentibacteraceae bacterium | reverse complement strand
GTTCCAGCAGCCTGTCTTCAAGCTCTCTGCGGATTCTCCCCATTGCCAGATTGAGTTTTGCTTCACCTGTAACAAAGTGTCTTGCCGGAAATATTGTTGTTCTTTCAATTGTGTTCATTACATTGCCTGTAAGATGATCCATCTGCCTGAGGCTGTCTACTGCGTCTCCAAAAAACTCTATTCTTAACCCGGTACTTGCATAAGAGGGAACAAGGTCGACAATATCACCCCGAACACGGAAAAACCCCCGTGCAAGAACGGTATCATTTCTTCGATACTGCATTCCAACAAGTTTCATAAGCAGAAGGTCCCTGGAGATACTGGAACCTGCAGATATCTGAAACCCCGTGTCCAGAAAATCTTTCGGAGACCCGAGACCGTACAGGCAACTCACAGAGGCAACAACAATCACATCATCCCGGCTTAGAAGACTTGCCGTTGTCCTTAAGCGGAGTCTGTCCAGCTCCTCATTGAGGCTGGCATCCTTTTCAATGAACATATCTCTGGCTGGAATGTACGCTTCAGGCTGGTAGTAGTCGTAGTAGCTCACAAAGTACTCCACGGCATTGTCCGGGAAGAACCCGGACAATTCACCGAACAACTGAGCGGCAAGGGTCTTGTTGTGGCAGATAACAAGAGTGGGCAGGTTGATTCTTTCGATAACATTCGCCATTGTGAATGTTTTCCCGGAACCTGTAACACCCAGAAGTGTCTGCCACTGCATGTTGCCGTTCAGCCCGTCAACAAGATCTTTGATAGCCCCAGGCTGATGCCCTGCGGGGCTGTACGGTGCTTTAAGAGAAAAATCTGACAGATTTACACCTTCAGGCTTTCAAGTGGAAGCTCGAAACCGGCAACCGGCACAGTTATTCCCCATGCCTCAAGAACACCTGGATGAAACTCACCCAGTATCCCTTTTTCCTCTCCGTTGATAAGTACAGCAGCACTTCTTCCCGGGATAAACCTCGGATCATCCACCGGCCTGAGAGACAGGGCCAATCCCCTCAAGTGACAGATAATTCCCAGTATTGAGTGGACAGAACCAAAATCGCTGTCTCCTGCAGTTACGGCAAGGTTGACCTCGGTGGTGCAGAAGCGGCCATCTGTTCTTCGAAGAACTTCTCCCACCGTGAACAGACGGTGTGGAAACGCCGCATGCCCGCTGGAAGACTCAACTTCAAGAAGAGCAGGAAGAAGCGTATTGGATACAACACCGTATTCCGCAGTCATGGGGTTGCTTATCTTCACAGGGGGTTCCGGTGTTCGTGTAAGTGTAGAAATCTTTTCAAAACTGGTGAGAACAGGTCTCATAACCTCTTCACATCCTGCTCCCACAAGAAGAGCCTTCACCGAGCGGGCAAGGATTTCAACAGGTGCTGCTGAACCAACTGTGTAATCTGAAGGAAGAACAGGCTTGATGTTGTTCAGACCGATTGCTATTACTATGTCTTCCATGAGATCTCTGGGATGTATTCCATCACGCCGGTACGGCGGCATCACCGCTGTTACCGAGTTCTCTCCCACATCTATCTCTGAATAGTCCATTTTTGATAACAACGCTCTGATGTCAAGTTCACCGGCATCTTCTCCAAGAATTTCGCTTATTTCGTCAAATGCTGCAGTGAGAGTGTCACTGTAGATCACCGGTGTAACAGTGGTTTTCCCACCGGGATATATGATCTCAACACGGCTTATTACCGCCCCTCTGTCTTCCAGATTACATGCCAGAATAGTCGCAGTAAGGTTTACTGTGTGCCAGTCTGTTCCGGTTACCTCGCAGAAAAGCCCGCTGTCTCCCGAGGTTACTCTGCCGGTTGTACTGCTGTTCAGAACAGGAGGAAAAGACAGAACAGCTCCGGTGGTGTCGGTAAGAAGCGGAAACTTCCGGAAACCTGACAGTATTTCCGCGTATTTCTGTCCTGTTTCCGTGTGCAGCAGAACATCATGCAGAGTCATGGCTGTTTCTTCACCCAGAGGGTGGAAAACGGTATCGGGAGACGATGTGGAATAACTCACAGGGAACGAGATTCTGTCCAGAGGATAGAAACCGATTGCCGCTGTTTTTCTTTCCTTTCCAAACCCGGAAGCTATTTTTTCCTGTGCCGTGATAAGAGATTCAAGCCCGGCATCATCCACCACCCACCCGGTGGCAGTAAAAGCCGCTATATAGGGTCTGATCTCTGCAAGTGAATCGTCTACCTCAATATGATGAACAGGATCTTTCATTGATTTCAGATGGGGTTCCGCCCCGTTCTTCAGGCACCGGATACCCCGGGCTACCCCCTCGGATGTCCACAGATCCGGTCTGTTTGTGTCGTTGAGTTCAATCTTTACGGTGTCTCTACTTAATCCGTCCAGCTCTGCCTTCAGAGATTCAAGAAGGCTCTCAAGGTTGTCTGTGTTTTCAAGCTCTGCCAGAGGAAGAAAATCTTTAAGAGGTATTTCTATCTTAGGCATTAACTTCACCTCCCAGCAGTTTCTCCGGAGTTGATTTCATCTCTCTCAATTTTGAAAGGTCGGGGGTGAGAAGGTCTCTTATGTCTGACAGACCAAGGGCGAGAAGAGCCATTCTGTCAAGACCCAGACCCCAGGCTATTACCGGAACATCAACTCCAAGTGG
>JAGGYZ010000256.1 GCA_021162285.1 Candidatus Fermentibacteraceae bacterium | reverse complement strand
TGGGCCTGTTTATTACTGGAACCCCCCTCTCCGTGATGTCTCTTATCGGTGTTCTCATGCTTGCCGGAATCGTGGTAAACAACGGCATTGTCATGGTTGACTACGCAAATCAGATTCTTCACAGGAAGAAGACCAGTCTCGACGAGGCAATAGTGGAAGCGGCCACTACAAGACTGAGGCCAATCCTCATGACGGCCCTTACAACCATACTTGCAATGTTACCTCTGGCTCTGGGTATAGGAGAGGGTGCAGAGACCTGGGCTCCCATGGCTATAACTGTGATCTTCGGTCTTCTGGCTGCAACAACCTTGACTCTCCTTGTTGAACCGTGTGTTTATGTTGTTATGGGCAAGAGGATTGCGAGTAAGATGTACATCAATACGAAAGATTAGTAACACCACAATTACAGGAAGCCTCTGCCACCGTACGGCAGGGGCTTCCTTCTGTTACTTCTGACTTGTACATTAGTAGGCAGGGGATGGTGGTATGCAGAATCCTTTTGAAATCTTCGCAAGAGAGTACGACGAAACAGGTGTCGCTGTTTATGACTACCACCTGAAGTTTCTTGAAAGCAATCAATCTTTCGACAGTTTTTTTGGTCCCTGCAGAAACGACTCCCTCTCGGCTCTAATGGGTCGCATGGCCAGCGGAGACGATTTTCTATCCCAGATGATGATGTATGTGGAAATGGATCAGGGTGAGGGCTCGTGCAATGTGGCCTACAACTCAGACGGGGACAGAAAGGAATTCAAAGTAAGGCTGGTTGCCAGAGGCCAGGGAGACGCCAGAAAGTACATCTGCTCCTTTAAAGATGTTACAGAATACCTGTTTTTCCAAAAAGTGCTGATGCATCGCTCCGACGACTTGGAAAGCCTTGATAGAAATTCCCCTGTGGGAGTATTCAAAGCAGCTGTTACCGGCAGCGTTCTGTATTTAAACAAGGGTCTTGTTTCCATGCTTGGATACGACAACGAACACCAGCTGTACAATCTGCATCTATCCGAAGTGTGGGCAACGCTGTCAGACAGGGTAAAGCTCCTTGATTTACTGAATGAGAACAAAACCGTTAATGGGTTTGAAACAAGATGGCGCAGGAAAAACGGAAAACTGTTCTGGGTTTCTCTTACTGCAACATGCCAGCACGACAGAGCTGGCAAAATTGCTTACTTTGAAGTTGTTGCAATTGATGTTGATAAAAAGAAAAAAGCCGAAGAAAACCTCAAAAGACTGCAGAACAAACTACACACCCTGATTGACTCAAAAACAGCAGAACTTAAAAGAGCCAACGATCTTCTGCTTAAAGAAGTAGCTGTAAGACAGAGAGCAGAATCCATCTACTCTGTCCTTCATGCCATTGCAGAAGAAACCATAAAAACACAGTCCCTGCAGGATCTGTTGAAATTTATCCACAATCAGCTGTCAAAGGTAGTACACACTCCTGACCTGTACTTTGCTTTCTACCACAAATCGACAGACACCTACACCTTCCCGTATTCTGTAGACAGAGAAGACGGTGTAGATGCTTTCATTGGCTCTGAATCCATGAAGGGAAGCCTCACAGACTATGTAAGAACAACAGGTCAGCCGCTTCTGGTTGACACTGAGACTTATGAAAGAATGGTTGACGATGGCCGGATTCTCCCCATTGGAACCCCAAGTGACCAGTGGATGGGCGTTCCTCTCCGGGGAGCGGAAGGTGTCTGGGGTGTTCTGGTTGTTCAGAGCTACACCATGAAAAATGTGTTTTCCAGTACAGATCTTGTTCTGTTCTCCGGCCTGGCAGAAAGCATCTCCATGGGTATTGACAGATATCGTACCGATCAGAACCGGAAGAGAATTGAGTCTCTGTACAATACTGTGGTAAACAGCCTGAACCAGGGCGTTCTCATGTGCGACCAGGAAGACAGGATTCTTTTCGCCAACGATGCCTTTTCCAGTATTGCCGGCATCCCTGCAGAGCAGCTGAAAGGCATGGAGTTAAGCTCGCTGATCTCCACGCGTGATGCAGGACGGATAAAAGGGGTAAGAGAGATGAGAAGCATGGGAGAACGAAGTTCCTACCAGCTTACTCTTATCAGGCCGGACGGAGAAAAAATACCTGTTACCGTGAACGGTATACCAAGATTTGACGACGGTGATAATTTTCAGGGAACTATCGGCCTTTTCGGGATAATTGAAGAAGTGGAAAATCTCCTGGAATGAATCAGCTTTGGATCACTTTCTTCACTTCAGATCGAAGAGTACTCAGACCGTAGGGTTTTTTAAGGTAACCGGCTATTTCTTCAAGACGAATTCTGTTTTCAACTTCCTGCTGGTTGTACCCGCTGGACAAGATTACTTTTACTTCAGGATCAAGTTTCTTCAACTCTCTGAGGCACTCAACACCATCCATGACAGGCATTGTAAGATCAAGAATTACACACTGAATTGCCTCACTGTTGTTTGTGTACTCTTCAACAGCCTTTTCACCGTCACTGGCTGTGTATACAATGTAACCTGCTTCCGTCAGTGTATGCTTTCCTACAAACAGTATGTTCTTTTCATCATCTACAAGAAGAACACCTATTCCCTTCTTTTCCCTTGCAGAAGACTCCTCTTCCTCATCAGACTCCGCATCCGTTGCAGCTTCTTCTGATCCTGGAATAAACACCTTGAGTGATGAGCCGCTTCCAAGCTTGCTGTTTACCTCAATAAAACCGTTGTGTCCCTCCACAATTCCCTGGACAACAGCCATCCCAAGCCCTCTGCCGGTAAACCTGGTTGTAAAGAAAGGCTCGAACAGTTTCTGAAGAACCTCATCGGACATCCCGGTACCTGTGTCTTCAACCTGAATAAATACGTAAACTCTTTCTTCCTGCCTGTCCTGCACGCCAGGTGGAAATCTTTTCTCCTGCCCGGTTGTAACCGTGATTACTCCAGAAGAAGAACCTATTGCTTCGGAGGCATTGGTCAGCAGGTTCAGAATAACCTGCTCCATCTGCGTACTGTCGACTCTCACACAGGGTAACTTCCCGTCAAGATGAAACTGAAGCTCGGCTTTCCTGGATACAGAGACCTGAGACATAGGTTTCAGCTTATCTATGATATCGTTGATTCCGACAGTTTCAATAACGAAGTTTCCTCTGCCGGAATAGGCAAGCATCTGACCGCTGAGCTCGCTGGCAGTTCTCACAGATTTGTTTATCTCATTCAGATACACAAAAACCTGATCTTCCTCCTCTACGCAGGAAACAGCAAGGTCTGTGTAACCACGAATAGCCATAAGAATATTGTTAAAATCGTGGGCAATTCCCCCTGCCAGCACCCCGAGGCTCTCCAGTTTCTGTGTGTGCTGAACCCGTTCTTCCATTTCCTTCTGTTTCTTCTCTGCAGCTTTTCTGGAAGTAATGTTTCTCGCCACATGTATTATTCTGATTGAGCCATCCTCAGGATCCTCAGAAGTTGCCATACTCACCTCGAAATCCCCATCAAGCTCCTGTATGTGCAGCTCTTGAAGATGAGTATCTTTGATCTTCCCCGCAAGAAGATCGGGTATTCTGGAGAGGTGTGTTTCGTCATCGGGAAACATCAGAGAATGAAGATTCTTTCCCTTGCACTCTTCTCTGGTTAATCCAAGAGCCATAGCCTGTGCTTTGTTTACACGAACAATAGTTCCCTCAGAATCAAGTATCGCTATTAATTCGGGAAGGGCATCAAAGGTATTTTCCCAGTCTTCCACGGCTTTCCTTGCCATATATTCTGAATGCTTTCTTCTTGTAACATCCTGATGAATACCCGCAATTCTTATGGGTTTTCCACTCTGATCTCTCTCTGTAACACCACCACGGGAATGAATTGAAACCCACTTCCCGTCTCTGTTTTTCATCCTGTACTCGCTCTCAAACTGTCCACTTTTCCCTTTGAGAAATTCATCCATATATGATTCCAGGCGTTGTCTGTCTGCAGGATGTATAAGGCTGAGCCAGCCGGACATGGAAAAATTCATCTCCCCGGGGGAATACCCCAGCATCAGTGAGTAACGGTCGTTGTTAATCACCTCTCCTGTAAGAATATCGCAGTCCCACGAGCCAAGGTTCGCCTGGTCAAGAGCCTGATGAAGTCTGTTTTCGCTGTCTTTTAAATACTCTGTTTTCTTTTCCACCGCATGACGAAGTCGGAGATTCCCCAGAAAAAACAGAACGGCAGCAGAAAGGATAATCGCAAACGCTGTCAGGATCTGAACAAGATAAGGAAATTTGCTTGTTTCTGAAATATGGAAGGGGCTTCCCCGCCACTTTGTGGATATCCCGGAGATAATGCCTTCCTTCTTAGCATACATTATTCCCTTGTTAACAATAGAACGGAGCAGGCTGTCTCCTGCCGAAACAGCCATACAGACACGCTCTGTGTAAAGAATTTCACCAACGGCAACAGCATCATCCAGGCTGTGATGATTCGACAGATGAAATTCAACTATCTGCTCTTCGCCAACAAGCGCATCCACTTCCCCGTCAAGCAGAAGGTGCAGGGCATCTGTTGAATTTTCTGCCTCAACAATGGAACAGCCAATACCCTGTTCCTGAAGAAACTCAATGGAATTATCACCTGCCGGAACAGCCACGGTTCTTCCCTGAAGATCAGTGGCGGATGAAATATCAGTCGTTCCCGGAAGAACATAAATCCTGACGGCAAGATCGAATAAGGGTTCTGAAATACTTAACAGACTGTCTACAGAGTCTGTGTAGACAAAACTGGTAATGATATATGCTTCACCGGAAAGAACTGCCTCCCGGGCCTCTTGTGCCGTCATGTCGAAAAAAGCTGCTTGAAAACCGAACTCGGTAGACATCCATCTTATCAATTCTATGGACATCCCCTGACGCTCTCCGTTGTCATCAATGAACTCAAAGGGTGGGTAATCGACCAGAGTTGCAAACTGGATTTCGGGGTTCTGCTGCAGGTACAGCCTCTCCGCAGGAGAGAGAATCTCTCCCCGGGCGACAACCGGAAACAGCAGAACAAATAAGCAGAAACCTTTAAACAAAAAAGACATCCACAGGCCCCCCATTAGGGTGCAAGTATGCATGAAAACCAGTTTTTGCGCAACGGGGATATGCCAAATATATACATTTGTAAAGCACTGTGTGCCAATACGAATCAGAACTGCTCCCACTTTGGTGTAGAGCCTATAGCCTGATTGTTTATTTTTTCTGAAAATGGCTTCGAGCGTATTCCTCTGTGGCACGCCGAGTGTTACTACAGTCGAACCGTCGAAGAGACGCCGGACATCCTTCGGTTCAGCCGTCCTGACCTTCCAATCATACCTCCCCGAAAGCGATTTCGTAACCCTTTGATCGTCGCTATGGAACTTCAAGAGGAACTGGTCCGCGATAACCTGACCCGGAAACAACTGGCCGAGAGACACCGAATCACTTCGGACAGAGTGACCC
>JAGGYZ010000162.1 GCA_021162285.1 Candidatus Fermentibacteraceae bacterium | reverse complement strand
TGATGAAACAGATTCAACTCCGGGTTATCACGGTTTGTGTTGTTCACAACAGGCACTTCCACATCTGAAGTGTTCTATCCAATGGCGTCAAGAGCATCTTCAACTGATATTTTACCACTGTGAAGCTGCTCAAGAACCTGTATTGATGTATCTTCGGATTTCATTGCATTTTCAAGGGCGTTGAACATCTCCTCTACCCGGGTTCTGGCTGTGGGATAGGAAACGCCCAGCATGCGCTGAACTGCTTTCAGGTTTCCCCTGGCCAGAAGAAACAGTTCAAGAAGTTGTCTGTTTTCTGTGTCCAGTGAGCAGAAATGGCACACGGAAAAGTCTCCGGAGACTTCAGTTCCGCAGTTTGAGCAGACATACTTTACCGGATTCAGAACCCCGTTGCAGGAAGGGCACCTCGAAGGCGCCGGTGTTCTATTCATCTGCCTGTTCCTCTATCACGATTCCTCCGCCCATGGATACAACAGAAAGTTCCGGGCCTCCGCTGCCGTACCGGACAGCAATCTTTGATTTCCCGTGGCCGATCCCGGTATCTGAAAGAACCGTGGCTCTCTCTCCTGTTGCGATTATAGAACCTCCAAGTGTGCTTGCCTTCACCACAACAGATACAGCATCAAACAGATGAACGGAAATTCCTCCGCCCATGGTTTTTGCCTTTGAGTTTCCCTTCCAGCTGGAATCCAGGGATATTTCAAGCCCTCCGCCCATGGTTTTGATAGAGAAACTGTCTCCTGGTCTGCTGATTTTAATTCCCCCGCCCATGGTCTTCAACTCCACAGGAACCCTGACACTGCTTGAACTGATTCCCCCGCCTCTGGAATACACCTTCACCGAACCAAGACAGTCAGGCACATGAACGGTGAGCTCTCCACTGCTCCAGAGCATAATTCTTTTGTTGTCTTTGTTACCCATTCTTACAGATGTGCCGTTGTCTACAGAAGCCCTGATGGTGTTATCTTCACTGCGGACAAGAGCAACTGACAAACTTGCACCTCTGTGAACACTTCCGTGAATAACCAGTTCACCGCCTGGTTCTGCAGGCTCGGCAACAGACTCCATCTCTTCCAGGTGGATGTTTTCGTACGCTTCAAAAGATTTCCTGCCCTTAAAAACATCACCTATTGTTGCCTGAATCATAGGACCAATTTCACTCAGCACTGAAGAACTGGCGGCAAACCGTCTCTTCCCGCCGGGTTTACCCGTTTTTGCTCTCCCGGCACTACCCAGTGCCTCTAGAAGCTTTGCAGCCTCAGCAGCAGTTATTGTGCCGTCGGCCACCATCTCGAGAACTCTCTCTTTTTCCCTGCCCATATCAGCACCTTTCATTGGTTTATCATTTACATAATGATAACACCATTTTCTATTCTGTCAATATGCTGATACTATTTTATAAACTATTATGGGTTTTTCCGTTCAAAGACTTGTCCAGTCTATCAACGTGATCGTAGATTTCTTCCATCTCGGCAAGAAGCCTTTTTTTCATCTCGTGCAAACTCTGCTCCAGCTCACTGGTAGCCTGACCGAATCGGTTGATGAACTGGGCATTTTCCGCGTCAACAAACAGAGCCAGCAGTCTGTCCGGGGTCAGAGGATCATTTCTGGCATCACCTCTTATTTTGTAGGTACCACCTGATGTGCTGTAGGGTTTATTCAGCCCCGACGGTATTACAACTCTGAGGAAAGGCATGTCTCCCTCGCTGTTCTCCAGTATTACAGTAACCTCAATAGGCGGAACGCAGCTGCCTGCTTTGCCCAGAATGGACAATTTGGCCCTGTCACCTATCTCGCAGCCTACTATCTCGGCAGCCTGCCTTCCCTGGGCATCTTTGTTTTCGCGCACTCCCAGAAGAACGGTTCCGCCGGTCTCGCTGTTTGCGAAGGCCACCAGATCATCTGATGAGAGCCCACCCACAGACTCCTTGAAGTCAAGCTCTCTGTTCTCCTGGCTTCCAAGCAGAACCTCAGCCTCTTCCGAAAGCCCGGCATATTCCGTTACATATTTCGAGCCTGTCAGTGCAGCCTCTTCATCCATGGGCTGGTATCTTCCCATTCCGCCTGGTATTCGTAGTCGCAGAAAAACACTTTCAGGTCTGCCTGATACTCGTAATCTACATAGTGAATTGATACATCGGCCTGGTAATCGTAATCGCAGAAATACCAGATACAGTCTTCGCCATCTGCCTGATAATCGTAGTCACATACCCAGATCGAGGCATCCGCCTGATACTCATAGTCTGTTACATAGACATTGAGATCGGCATTGTACTCATATTCAGCAATGTAGATGGAGCCAGCAGACGCAACCCCGGCCAGAGAAAGAAACAATACAAACACAAAGAACAACTTCAACATACGGCACCTCCACTTTCAAACAAGATAATTCCCGCAGCCGCTGCGCACAATACCTTGCTGCCCGTTCAGTACATACCAGCTTCTGTGGTGAAATAATCCAGTCTTGTCTGCCGGTACCTTTTGCTTTAGAATCGACACCGGTAAAACAAACAACAGAAAGGAGACTTTATGAAATTCACTGTGCTGCTACTTGCTTTTGCTGCAGTGGCTTGCGCGGAGTGGATTGATTTCGGGGTTGATGGTATTCCCTCGGCCGAGATCACCGTTCTGGAGTCCACGCCGTCCGGGCTGGTTATAGAACTTGCAGTTCCGGGCATAGATGTAAACCGGATCGTACGCGATGGGAAAGTTTACCACGAACTCTCCATTCCGGGAACAACTCCTTTTGCCTCTGCAGAAGGGTATCCTTCCATTCCTTCTGTTTCGTTCCTCGCAGCTGTGTCTGAATCCGGTGTTGCCAGTGTTACCATTGAAGAAGCTTTGTGGGCAGATCTGGGTGTTTACACTCCAGCCCCCATGCAACCTATTCCATGTGACAACTCCTACGATGCTATTCCATTCACAGTAAATCAGTCTTCATACAGCGGTGTGCTTCCTTCAGAGCAGGCATCCTGGGTTATGGACGGGGTACTTCGCGGGGTGAATGTTGGAAGAATCAATGTGTCCCCAGTGAGATGGAACGCTGAAACGGGAATTCTGTCCTGTGCTTCCAGAATGCGTGTCAGAGTTGAATTCGCCGGTACAGCATCAATTGAAAATCGACTTTACAGCAGGTTCTGGAGTGAAACTTTCCAGCGGACAATTGTGAATGCCGGTGTACTCGGGACACCAGTCAACACCGTGAACAGCAGCTCTTCAGAGCCCGTGAAGGCCCTCAACAGACGGGAAGCCGACGAAATCACCGCTGCTGACTTTCTGATTGTTGCCGGTGATGACTTTGTAGATACCCTTATGGACACGTTCATCACACAGAAAACAAAACAGGGTTTTCTCACTGCTATTGTTGCAGCAGGCAGCTGGACGCAGACAGAGATAAAAACATACGTGCAGAATGCCTACGACACATGGACAATTCCACCGAGTTTCATTCTGTTCGTCGGCGACTCCGAAGATCTTGTTCCATACACCTACAACGGAATGAGCGGAGACAACCGCTACTGCTGTGTTGACGGGTCCGACTACATGGCAGACATATTCAACGGCAGGTTTGTTACAGGCACAAACAACTATCCGGGCGTGGAAGACAAGGTGCTCGAGTGGGAATTCAACCCGCTTATGGACACCAGCTTCTGGAACAACGGACTTTGTGCAGGTATGCTTCAGGCTGGTGGTGGAACTGTAGCCACCAGGTGGTTCCTTTTTACCTGCGAAACTGTGAGAGATACCTATCAGAACATCTACGGAAAAACTTTCAACAGAGAGTATGTAAAAGACACCTCACAGCCTCCCCCCTACTACTACCGAAGCGATCTTCCCAGTGCCGGCCAGCAGGTACCTTCAGACATAGTATGGGATGGAAATGCTGCAGGTATTCTTGCCAGCATCAACGATGGTGTTTTCATTGTTCAGCACAGAGACCATGGCTCTGTCAGCGGCTGGGGAGACCCTTCATTTCATATATCCGACCTTTCCGGACTTACAAACGGTGAAAAAACACCAATTGTGATGAGCATCAACTGCCTCACCGGTCAATTCGTGAACGACTGCTTTGCGGAAAACCTGTTTGCAAGGGAGAACGGAGCTGTTGCCGTTGTTGCCGCAGTAGAGTCAAGCTACAGCTACTTCAACGATTACTTCTGCTACGGAGTGTACAAGAGTTTTAACGATGAATACACAAGCCCGCCGTTCACCTACACCAGCCCCGGCGGGAATTACATGGGCGGGCAGGCCCTGATCAACGGTAAGCTGGAGATGCAGGCGGCTGCTCCTTACAATCCATACGGAGCGTGGGAGTCCTATGCGGAAAAGGAATGGGATCTGTTCCAGTGGTTCGGCGACCCGACAATGGACATGAGAACAGACCTTCCTCACTCTTTGACGGTTACTGCTCCCTACACCCTTCCATCAGGGTCAACATCTGCCGTGTTTACAGTGGAAGACAGCGAAGGACCTGTTGAAGGCGCAATGGTCTGCATGATGCACACCAGTGGTCTGTGGGTTTCAGGTGTCACAGACGCATCAGGTAGCGTAACACTTACATTTGATGCAATCGGCGCACTGAATGATATCACCTATATGGCTACAGCGCACAACGCACTGCCCTACGAAGGTGTAATCAACGGCGTGGGTGTTGAGGATTTCGCGTCAGGCATTCTCAACGCATCTGTTGGCAGCCCTTACCCCAACCCGGCGTCGGCATCCATTACCTTCCCGTTTACACTGGACAACGCCGGCAGTGTTACCGTCGCCGTATTCGACATCTCGGGTAGAACAGTTAACACGGTACAGTCCGGCGAGCTTGAATCGGGCTCTCACGGTCTTGTGTGGGATGTTACGGAAGTGCCCCAGGGGGTCTATATGGCCAGAATCACAGATCACAACGGAACTGTCACCAACCGCAGATTCGTGATTTCAAGATAGTTGCAGGTTACTCTTAAGG
>JAGGYZ010000062.1 GCA_021162285.1 Candidatus Fermentibacteraceae bacterium | reverse complement strand
ATATACGGCGTGAAGAACAGAAGAGATGCAGTGAACAGGGCTATTGAAAGTGCCGGGCTTGCAGGCAGGGAGAAAAAGATGACCGGCAGCCTTCCTGTTGGCTGGAAGCAGCAGCTGTCACTTGCCAGCGCAGTTATGCACGACCCGGAAATCCTGTTCCTCGATGAGCCTACCTCCGGGGTGGATCCGGTAAGCAGACGAAAGTTCTGGGAGACGATCAGGGCAAAATCTGATGAAGGTACAACCGTTTTTGTTACAACCCACTACATGATGGAAGCGGAGTACTGTGACCGCTTATCCATAATGAGGGCAGGCAGAGTGATCGCACTGGGTTCTCCCGAGGAGTTGAAACGGAAGAATGGCAGAGACACACTTGAAGATGTGTTTGTTTCCCTTGTTCAGCAGAAAGGGGACAGCCAGTGAACAAACAGCGTTTCAGAGCCATAGCAAAGAAGGAAATCATACATGTTTTAAGAGATCCAAGAAGCCTGGCCATGGGTATCGCAATACCTGTTCTGCTTCTTGTTCTTTTCGGTTACGGGCTTTCTCTGAATGTGGAAGATGTACCTCTGGCAGTGTGGGATCAGAGCAGCACATCAGCCTCCCGAGACCTGATTCGCGATTTTACCAATTCAAAGGCCTTCCAGCCTGCCGGTGTGTGCCATTCGCAGAGAGAAACCGAAGACATTATTCAATCCGGAGATGCGATGGCAGTTCTTGTTATCCCTGCAGATTACGGGGAAAAGATTGCAGAGCACCAGCCTGCAGAGGTGCAGCTTCTTGTGGACGGCAGCGACTCCAACATGGCAAGGCTTTCGATAATGTATGCCGGGGGTATTGTAAAAAATGAAGCTCAGTCTTCAGGTGTGAGCATAATTACTGCCTACAACCCGGCCATGGATACCACCTGGTCTATTATCCCGGGCCTGATCGCCATCATTGTGAATGTGATAGCGGCAATGCTTACCTCCCTGTGTGTTGCAAGAGAGTGGGAAAACGGCACAATGGAACAGCTGATATCAACCCCTGTTCGGAAAGTGGAATTCATACTGGGCAAACTGGTTCCATACTACGCAATAGGAGTGATTGATGTTGTGGTGGCTGTGGTAATGGCTCTGTTCCTGTTCGGTGTTCCCCTTAATGGAAGCCTGCTGGCCCTTGCAGGGGTAAGTGCTGTGTTTCTTCTTACAACCCTGTCTGTGGGAGTTCTTATAAGTACCGGAGCGAAAAGCCAGCTTCTGGCCAGTCAGCTTTCTCTGATAATCACTTTCCTTCCGGGCTTTATTCTGTCCGGATTCGTTTACGACATAAAGGCAATGCCAGGTGTTGTAATAGCGATTACAAAACTGATTCCAGCCACCTACTATGTGTCTCTTCTAAGAACCATTTTCCTCAAGGGTACATGGGGGGTTGCTCCATCAAATGAGCTGATGTTCCTGGCGCTGTTTACAGTGGTTATTCTGGCTGCAACCATGAAAAAGCTTAAACTGAATCTGGATGGCAGGTAATGAGCAAAAGACTGAAATTCATGCTGAAGAAAGAGCTGCTTCAGACACTCAGAGACCCGAGGATGCGTATTGTTATTCTTGTTATGCCCATATTTCAAACACTGGTATTCGGTTATGCTGTAACCACCGATGTAAAAAGTGTAGACACCGCAGTTGTTGATCTTGCCAATACATCCGCAACAAGAGCTGTTACAGATCAGTTTGTGGCGTCGGGTATCTTTGTTCCCGTGTGGAAGAACAGCTACGAAGAAGCATGGTACGCCATGGACCAGAGTGAGATCCAGGCTATGATTCTTTTCGACGAAAACGGCAGGATGCAGTTTGTTACAGACGGCTCCCGGGGACTGTCTGCAGGAGTAACCGCCGGGTATGCTGCCGCAATTCTGGGCAGGAATCAGCAGGTTCCTGTTACCATCGAATCCAGAGCATGGTACAACCCGATGCTTGAAAGCAGGAACTTTTACATACCCGGCGTAATTGCCATGATGGTGATGGTTCTCACATTGATACTGAGCAGTATGGCTGTCGTAAGAGAGGTGGAAATAGGAACCATGGAGCAGATAATGGTGACCCCCATGAAGAGGTGGGAGTTTATCGTTGGCAAGCTTCTACCTTTTGGTGTTATCGGTATGGTGAATGTACTTGTGGTAACGGCGGTGGCTGTGTTCTGGTTCAGCATCCCTCTGCAGGGAAGTGTGTCTCTGCTTATGCTTGCAGCAGTTCTCTACCTTATGAACACACTGGGTATGGGGCTTCTAATCTCAACTGTCAGCCGCACGCAGCAGCAGGCTATGCTGAGTGCTTTCTTCGTTATTTTCCCTGCATCTCTTCTTTCCGGCTTTGCATTTCCCATCGCAAACATGCCGGCTGTTATCAGGTTCTTCACCCTTTTCAATCCCATGCGATACATGATGACCATTCTGCGTGACTTGTTTCTTAAGGGGAACGGTCTCAGTACCCTCTGGCCCAACTATCTGGCCATGCTTCTTCTCGGAACAGCTCTTCTTACCACAGCTACACTGAGGTTCAGAAAAACCAGTTGACAACCGGTAGAGCGTGTCAACAGGAATGAGACAGCGCATCGTCTCACTGTTTTTGTTATCCGCGACAGGTGGTTGCCTCATCTAAATGAGTTCTTCAGAGGTAGTAGAGGATGAGCGCGATATTTCTATCCGACTAAAATTATTCTCTGCTTCTTGCCATGAGAATCGCGCAAGCGTTTGGAGTGCCGGTTGAAGATGTGTTTCAGTATGAGGAAAAACCAGAGAAATTTTCTTTCCGCAGGTAGCTCAGGTTTTTGTGTACATCCATATCATTTAAACCAATAAGGCATCAATCTTAGATCCGCACAGAAAACACTCTTTACAGCCCTAAACAGCAATTTACAGACAATAATCCTCCGGTTTGAATAACATCTTTACAAAATGACATTGCGTAGAATTCTTAAAAGAGTATAATCAAGTGATTTGTAGGAAAATAATGAATGGAGATATTGTGAATTCTGCTTCATATCATTCAGAAAAGTGCTCTGGTCAACAGCCAGTTAAAGTGCAAAAACT
>JAGGYZ010000094.1 GCA_021162285.1 Candidatus Fermentibacteraceae bacterium | reverse complement strand
GGAAGCCATTCGCCGTCGTAACTTCGAGCCTGTTCCGCAATGAACGGAAATGAAGTTCGGTTTGCAACCAGCGTTACAAGGTTTGTTCCCGTAACCACAGGCATAACACTTCTGCCCATAGATGAAGAACCGGAGCTTCTGCCAATAGTTGACCCTTCGTCTTCAGAATCAAGAATGTAAGACTGCATTCTGCAGTTGAATTCAAGCTGGAAATCTCTGGTAACTGAACCGTCAGAACCTGTAATGCCGGTCATCACCGGTCTTATTTCAAAAGCAACACCGTCTGTCTCAGTTTTACAGCCGAAAAGGGTGTAACGAACCCAGTTATCGCACTCTTCAATCAGCACCGAACCGCCTCCTGCAAGAGCCCTTCTGGTGGTGACTGTATCAGGTTCAGTTGAGGGTGATGTTATGTGATCCGGGTCTGGGTGCAGATACACTGTATCAGGTGGCTGTGAACTGCCCCAGCTCCCCTCAGAGTGAGTGGAATAGTCGTACACATTCACCGTGCAGGCACCTGCAGCAAGAATCAGCGCAGCAGATAAAATCATTAAAACTCTGTTTTTCATAAGGGTCTCCTTTCTCATGTATCATACCTCTCAAGACACAGAAGTGTTCCATCTCTGAACATGGGGTGTTACCGTGGTGAAGACTATATTTACAGCATGAAGGGGGTACCATGCATACAACCGCTGTAACACTGCTTTGTTTAACCGCTGCTGTTTTCTTTCAGGACGACTTCAACGACGGAAACGCCGATGGATGGTACACTGTGGGTCCGTCAAACTACCAGGTTCAGAACGGGTGGTATAATTTCAGCGGAGGTGGTGCTGTAAACGATGCCACATCCTACAGAGGTGACGCAGGCGAACAGATGAGCACCGCGGACTACTCCATGCGCACAGATGTTATCGTTGATGTGGGAATTTTCGGAGGGATGATGGTGCGTTACTCTGAAGACGGCCTCTACAACATGATGCTGGTTCTCAGTGTGCCCCATCAGGCACTCAATCTTTATCGCTGGCACTGGTCTTCGATAGAACTGCTGGATTCGTACGCTTTTTCGGTTCAGACAGGAACTGCATACACCGTAAGATTTCAGTGCAGCGGAAACGGTTTCACCGGGAAAGCATGGCTGCAGGGAGAGGCAGAACCGGAGAACTGGTTTGTATCCGCAACGGATACCCTTACGCGCAACGGTTCAGCAGCACTGTTCTCTGCAGGAACATCAAAGCAGTTCACAGATGTGTACATGAGCTGCTTCTTCGACAACGTCACAGTTGAAACCCCGGAGCCGTGGGCGCTCTCACAGACAACGTGGGCACAGATAAAAAGCTCAATTGACTGATGCGTGGAAAGACTCTCTGATAAGTGTAACCACCTGAACAAACACAGAATCCTCTTCTGTAGTCAGATTCACCAGCAGGGAATCTCCTGTCTGCCGGATATCAATACCCGGTTCCGCAGAACCAGCAGCAGGAATCCACTGATCTGAACGGGGCAGGCCTGTCAGCACAATTCCGGCCGGGTGATCAGATGAAACAACAATTCCCGGTGATCCACTCTGAACTACCATTACCGTGTGCTTGTAACTGTTGAAAAAATAGGCAGGGATTATCAGTGAATCTGCTGTTGCTGCTATTCCCAGTGTGGTACTGTTTTTCCTGAACCACAAAACACCTGTGTGCCTGTAAGGTCGGTTTCCCTGAACAGTTACGCGACTGTAGCTGTTCAGGAACTCTTCCGACACAACAAGACTCTCGGCAATGGCCAGACCGGCTGGAACTCCTGCCGCATTGAAGCAGACAATATCAGGCTGTCTTGCAAGTATGTACTCCGGGTTGCAAACCTGATGCCCCGGCATACCTTCCCAGTTGCGGTTTCCCTGATTTACAGCCAGATATCTGTCGTTCAAACCCAGCATATCAAGAACCGGCAGCTCAGACCAGTACGGCAGTGTTCCTGCGGCCGTAACTGCAAGAAGAGGTTCCCGCTCGCCAAAAGCCTCTTTAAGAACAAGGGCTGTAACCCTTCCGTCCCATTCCCACAATTCTCTGCGGGCATTCCTGTTTCTGGAATCAAACAACTGAACCGCGGCAAACAAAACGAACACAACAGCAAGAATTGCACTAATTCTGCGCGTTCTCTTTATCTCCGGAAACTCCTCAGCACAGATCCAGGTAAAGAGAACAACCAGTGGAACAAATTGTCTGTAGGCCGGAAAAACATCTCCGCCCGTCAATACAAGATAAACAGCCCAGATAAGAGCCATGGCGGCAGGCAACAGTGTTCTGGTGTGTTTTCTGCGAACAGCATTTACAGTTGCTGCAACAGAACACAGGCTAAGAGGGAAAACAGCGAATACCCCGCGAACAACATACTTTGCACCGGATAAAACACCGTAAAGAGACAGATGTAACTTTATCCTTGCAGTGTTCGGCAGATAGTCTCCGTAGTATTCAAGCCGAAAACCAAGCTGGGCAAAAAACACCAGTACCGGCAGTACAGCAAGAAGCAGCGAGCGTTTCCCGTTGCCTGTAAACAAAAGAAACAGCACTGCTACCGCGGTGAAAACAGCACCATCACACCTGACTATACACAACAGCGCCAGAGGAACAGAAGAAGAAAAGTACATGGAAACAGGAGTATCTGTATTCCTGTTATCAACAATACGCCACACAAGCGGAACAGACAAAGCAAGCAGAGCAGCAATCAGGGGCTGCTCCAGACCACCAACCGCCCAGGCACCCAGTGGAGCAGACAGCACGGCAAACAGCAGGACAATCATGTGCACTGCTGAAGCTCTTTTTCTGTAAACAAACAACACCGTGAGTGCGAAACACACCATTAAAGCAATACCCAGCAGTCTTACGGTGTGCACTGCATCAATTCCCGCAAGCACTCCGCCTGCTGTCAGCAGAACCCAGAGAAGGTTGGAGTACCCTTCCACCGGAGAGCCCCCGGTCCAGGTGAGTCCCCGGCCATCTGCAAGCCTGGTTGCATAACGCGCGGAGATCAGGGCATCGTCAGAGAGAAAAGGCATGTACAGCATTGCATTTAAAAACAGCAATGCGGAAAACAACACAAAAGCAGATATCAGCTTGCTGCTGGAATGCATATTTCTCATGAACGTGTATCCCTCTAATCGCTGTTACAACCTCAGCACCAGTGGCCTGTGAACCAGGCGATCTATCGCAACTAATCAACAGGACAATGGATTCTCCGCAATTACATTTCCTGCTCACAAAGTAGCTGGTTCGTCCTAAGAGCCTGACCGAAAATACAACATCGGCATTAGACACCACACGAACGGCTGCAAAACACGCCAATCATCGTCAAATAGCGCTGCTATCCGTGCTTTCGCTCGGGACGCTCTCGCCATTACTTGAGTTGCTTTTATCCTCTAATCGGCATGCTTTTCACCTCGTTCGTGAGGCGCTACTACTCAATGTCTATTCTCGGTCAAGCTCCTAATACACCTCCGATTCCTGCCTGAAACTTACCATACTGCCCTAAATGAGCCTGGTCAAACATGTCTTCCCGTAGATTTTCCCTGATTCTCACTGGAAGCACCGCATCATGATGCACTACCCTCCTGAAGCCGGATCACTTACAACTGATCCAACCTCTATTTCAGGAACGTCATCCTCACGCAGTAATGCAAATCCCAGGAAGATCTACTGCTTCTGGAATACTTATGAACAGTGGTCATCTGCTTGAGAACATGATTTTTATGGCTGTTCGCAGCACTGCAGAATCAATTTTCTATTACCGGACAAAGAACTGCCTTGAAGTTGATTCCATCCTGCAGTTCCCGGATTGTTCCAGGAAGCTGATACAGATGATTGGATCTTTACATGACCCTGACACCGGAAAGCGGGAAGTAAGGGCTCTTACCACAGCCATAAAAGAACAGAACATCGACACAGGTACAATTGTAACATTAACCGGGAAAAGTACCGTTGAAACAGAGCGAAGGAGAGATCCTCTTTGCGGCTTCTCCGATGATCTGGATCTGCCGGATAACCCCATCCTGAAGCAAACTCGTACTGCTGAATTCACTCTCTTTCACATTCTTCAGATACCTGTCTATAGTTGCAATAGAATCCAGAATATGTTGAAGATAGAG
>JAGGYZ010000114.1 GCA_021162285.1 Candidatus Fermentibacteraceae bacterium | reverse complement strand
CTTCCCAGAACCTTTTTCTGTATATCGTCTGCACGCGTTACAACCCTGTTAACATCCTCTTCCGTTACTTTTTTTGCGCCGTCGTTTACAACACGCCTTGCCCTGTCTTCTGAAATTGTTCTTCTCATTCGGTAACTCCTTACTGAAACTCCTGTAGAGTTTTTTACACCGTGCTCAACAATATTCTAACAACCTCGTCAATACACGGAAACCAGCGTGCCTGAAACACAAGTTTTAACTCGTCAGCACCCATATCGGGCTATCCAGAGGAAATGCAGAGATCACCGGTTTCACTTACAATCTCCTCAAATTGAAAACAGTTCTGACAAAAATAACACAGACCGGTTGCTCTGCTGCAGAGCCATCACCCCTGGCCGGTAATCATTCTCTTAAAAATTGGTATCAGAGGAGCAAATACAGCACCGAGAATAACTCCCGCTGCAATGCCTATCGTGGCTGATTGACCCCAGTCGCCACCGGCGGCAAACATGAAAACAGTTGTAAGAACAACTGTAACCACAAGAGATATTACCGCAAACCGCCTGAAACACCCGCCTTTTGTCTGCTTGTCTCTCATGGATTTGAGGTCCGGCATGTAAACGAGCGCCGGTTTGATAGCCGACAGTTTTTCTGTTATTCTGAACGGAGCTTTATCGTTTGTCTCATGGTTGGGAATCTTCCGGAACAGGATGTGTGTGAGTTTCCCCAGATTCTCCTTGTACAACAGTGTTCCTGTTAAACCCTCGGTAACTCTTGACTGGTAATTCCACTTCATCAGCCCAGGCGTTGAAGCATCACCTTTCTGCGCAAAAGCGAATATCAGTTCTTCAAGCGCGATTCGCTTTGTTTCCTTCATACTCCCGGAAAAGGAGACATATTCGATAAACAGGGCTGTTGGCGTCAACCCTACAAACACATTCTTCATGCCTATTACACCCCACCCGAAAGCAAGAATGTCTTCTCCGGAATCCTGCATAAGACGGGTTCTGAGTTCATCACTGTTCTTTACCTGCGACATCTCTTCCTTTCTGTGAATACTACTTCGTCGACGACTGAATATGACTGGTTGCCGGAACAGAGCAAAGTGGCTGTGCTTCCCTGCTCCGGGTACAGTTTTCAGAACAATCTGGAACTATAAAGGGTAAGAACTGTAGTTCAATGTGGAGAGAACTTGCGGCCTGAGCAGTGATATATGCAACGATTGACGCACGTACAGCGCGTTGTCTATACTTTGTGCAGGGGGCAGTCAGCTAGTACAGGGGGTGTTTTGTGAAATTTCTTGTTCTTCTGCTGGGAATTTTCGGGGCCACAGCGGCATCCGGAGAGATTCCGGCAGAAACAAATCCAATAGACGGCAGAAGCAGTGAATGGCTGAGATACGATGACGGTTCCGCTGCCTGGGTTGCCTGGCAGGGACAGTTCAGAGGTGTCTGGTTCAACCTTGAGGACTTTGTTCCAGGGTGGTCGTGCGGCGTCGATATTGAGAGGACCGAGATGTGGTTCTATCACGAATCCACTTACGGCTGGGATACAGCTGATTTCTACTGCGAAATATGGAATGGCGAAAGCACTGGACCGAGCGTGAGGATCGATCAGGTTCGTCTGACTGCCGTGCATTACGCTCCCGTTTACGCTGAATACGCAATTCCCCTGGCTGTAGATAATAACTTCTGGGCTGTTGTAAACACGGAATTCAGTTCAGGAGGATGGCCTTCAAGTATAAGCGACGGACAGAATTCTTCGGTTGCTCACAGCTTTCATTCAGATAGCTTTCTGTCGTGGGAACCATGGACAACACCTGATGGCCTTTCCAACTACTTTATCTCCGTTCTGCCGCAGGAATGGAGTCTTGATGCCGTTACGTGGGGAAGTCTGAAAGCTGCATTCTGATCAGTAGCTGATCGAGTCCGTTATCTTTTCTGCCCCGATAATTTCTATCCAGACACCGTTTGGCACACAGGCGGACATCTGCCCTGTTTGATTTATATAGCCTGTTTGAACGCACTGCTGTGAAGGGCAGTCTGACCTTGTAATTGCAGCTCTTCCGTCTGATATCTCTATGGTAAGATGTTCCAGAACTATCACCGTATCGGTAAACAGACTCAGCGTATCTGTTCCCAGTGGAGTTACAACAATAACGCTTTCCGGAGTAGTGTTGTTCTGTGTTCCCAGCTGGCTCCACACAAGGGCTATGGCTGCTATTACCGCAACCAGTACCCCGTCCAGCGGTTTAAACATTACCCGGATAGACATTTTTCAAGTGTACCTTGAACAGTTTAACAGTTTCGTAAACGGCAGCAACAGGCGTTGCGGGAATTGTCATTCTGTACATGGGAAAATACCTGGAGACATGCAGCGTTGTGTTCTCACCAGTTGTATTCTTTATCCACTTCGCAGCTTCATTTATCTGTTCCGGAGAATCGTTCATTCCGGGAATAAGCAGCCATGTAAGCTCAAGGTGACAGCTGCTTTCAGCTACGATCTTTATGGAGTGAAGCACCGTGTCCAGGTCTCCACCGCATATACTTCTGTAGAATTCGTTGCTCCAGGCCTTGAGATCGATGTTCCACGCATCTGTAACAGAAACAAGATCCCTCAGAGGCTGCTCATTCACGTAGCCGTTGGACACCATAACCACAAAGCCGCCCATCTCTCTTACCAGAGGGGCAGTATCCATTATGTATTCGTACCAGACAGTTGGTTCAGTGTAGGTGAATGCCAGTCCGTCACTCTTCTCCATTGCCAGAGCTGCAAGATCCTGCGGACTGTAATACCGCACTGCGGTAGATTCCTGCTGACTTATGTACCAGTTCTGACAGTAAAGACATGTGAAATTACAACCGTTTGGACCGGTTGAAAGAACAGTTGAACCTCTGTGAAAATTGTACAATGGCTTTTTTTCTATCGGGTCCACAGAGAGACCGATACACATACCGTATCCCGGGTTGCCTAGCCCCCGTACCCTGCACCTGCCCAGGGGATGCTGCTGCGTAAATACGCACCGGTGCGGGCATACATGACACTGTTCCCCTGTCTGTGTTACTCCGCCCACGGAACATCTCCGAATTCGTGTGTTTCACATCGGTCATTAGAATCTGAAGTAACAATTACCATTGCCGTGTACATAGAGTCTGGAAATTCAGATGCCCTGTGGGGGCCGGCTACTGCTGCAGCTGTGGCCATTGCATCCGCCGTTGCGCAGTTGTCTGCGACCACTGTGGCACTTGCCGCATTCCCCGACGGGTACCCGG
>JAGGYZ010000330.1 GCA_021162285.1 Candidatus Fermentibacteraceae bacterium | reverse complement strand
CCTCAGGCATACGTGGCCTGGGTTGTGGGTCTTTCAGATGGTGATCAGGTAACGGCATCTTTCTGGAGATACGACGTAACACCCACTGCTGCACCATCATGCAGAATCTGGGGTGGATGGAACGACGATCCCGGTGACATCTACAACTACGGAGGCAGTGCAAGTGGACAGAGTGATTACGGACCAGGTACCGGCTGGGATCTGGCAGAGTACACATGGACAGTTGAAGGCGGGCACACCGGGCTTGTTATACAGGTAAGAACCTATTCTGAAGCCGGTGATACCGTGTGGGTAGACGACATGACCGTAACTGCACCGGAAGGCGCGGAAATACGCACTCCCGACTACGATATGGCTCTTGCTCATCACACATGGGCAGCGATAAAGGCTACTTTTTAAAGGGTTAACAGACAAAATGCCGGGGCCTCAGGTCCCGGCTTTTTTGTTTTATTCGCATTCTTTGACTTTGTCTGTGAGTTTCAGCTTACGGTACAGGTCAGCTGCTTTCCGGAGATACGTTTCTGCTTCAAAGTCATTCATTTCATTTTTTCCGGAAAGAAAACCGGCATATGTCTGGTACGCCTGAGCGAGATACGGTTTTGCATCCAGTTCGGCGTAAATACGCATACTGTGTTTGAACTTGAGTTTTGCTTCATCGTACTCCCCGCGTAAAAACAGATATTTTCCCAGAACACACAGCTGTCCGGCAATACCTGTCTGCATCTGTGTCTTTTCGCCAGCTGCTTGAGCTTTTTTCAGCATATTCAAGGAGTCGTCCAGTTTGTCCAGACTCAGAAAAACATCTGCCTTTTCAATATAGATAATTTGCAGAAGTGATGTTATGTGGGTGTTTTCCGCCATTGTTTCAGCCTGGGAAAGAAGATCGATCGAAGCTTCGTATTCTTGTGTGTCCTTTTTTAACTGTGCTGAAATAAAAGTTGCCCGACCGAGTTCCCTGTGGATAGAGAACTGTTTGGAAAGACTGATTGCCTGTTTTAGATATCTTTCTGCCTGAACGGACTTGCCCAGTGTTCTGTGCAGTGCCCCCAGTAACTCTGAGATCTGTTTCTGTCTGTTGAAGTGGTAAAGAGCCTGTTCAAAATTGCCAAGAGATGCATATACCATGCCCAGCTCACCGTGTGCTGCTGTTGTTACTAGCTTTTCTCCGATTTCCCGGGAAACATTCAGCTGTTTTTCCATGTATTCTGCAGCCTGTTTAAATCTGCCCTGTTTCTCAAGTACAAGACCTATGTTTCCATAGGTGATTGCAGCTTCTCGTTTCAGACCGTTATCAAGTGCGATCCTTACCGCTCTCTCGTAGAGTTTTCTTGCTCTGGGATATTCAGATTTTGCCCAGTGCACCGTAGCAAGAGTGTTCAGCGCATGTCCCATTTCCCTTACCCGTGCGCTGGGGGACCCATCTTCTGGAGAAAGGGAATCTCCTATTTCAACAGCCTTCAGGGCCTGTATCTTTGCAGAATCCATTTTCCCGGAAATGCAGTGGCACCACGATCTGTAGGCGGAGATTTTCAGTTGAAGAATTTTGTTTCCCACATTTAAATCCTTCAGCCTGCGTTCGATATCTCCAACCAGTTCAAGACCTTTTTCCAGCTCCCCGCGGTTGTAATGAATCTCTGCCAGACTCAGGATTATCTTCCCTGAAAGCAGAATATCCGGATTACAGTCGAGAGCTCTTTCGTAGTAATTGACTGCCCGGGAATAGTCTCCTGTCAACTCGCAGACACTTCCGTATTTATACAGACAATCTGCAAGCTCCTGTTTCCGCTCAGGAAAGTGTTGCTTCTACATGATGAAGGTAACCTCCGTACTTTCTGACAGATTCGGAAATGATCAGATACAGTTTTAGGTGTAAACGACAGGTATTCTGCTGCTTATGAGATTTCTGGTGTTTACCGGGCGTGGTACTTCCGGTTTTCTTTTCTGTTCCTTATAATCGGCAGTCGAGCTTCAACTTTTCTGGAGGGACACTATGGCGGGATTTGAAATAGATCAGGGGGAGAAAATCTTTACAGATACAAAAAGATTCACATTACAGGGCAGCAGGGTGAAGTTTCCGGCATACACCCGGTGCATCATTACCGATCAGAGATTCGTTTATTTCGATTACGGTATAATGGCTGCACTGCACTTATTTATGAGTCTTGTACGATTTCTGCTCAAGGGAAAACCAGTGAGTTTTCCGTTGAACGAAATCAAGCTTTCCAGGGGGCACTATGCCAGGAACACAAGAACGCTGAGCATTGCCTCAGAAGACGGCAGGGAGATTCTTCTTGATGATTTTGACAAGACACTCCAGTGGCTCAGAACTGTTCTTGAACGAAACGGTCTGAGTCTGCTCCAGACAGGCGAAGAGGAGTGGCGCATCAGTACCCGCTGATTCGAGTATGACAGCAGCATATCATTGCAGTTCATGACGCCTGAACCCGTTCATGTTATCTTCATACCTGTGTGTGGCTTTCGAATGGAGAAGCAGTGAAGAATATCCTTGTGTTTTCTGTGATTATTGTTGTCCAGATGTGTTTCGGCGAAGTGCTGTTCAGTGACGATTTT
The DNA here is from genome assembly GCA_021162285.1 of Candidatus Fermentibacteraceae bacterium. Classification (GTDB taxonomy): domain Bacteria; phylum Fermentibacterota; class Fermentibacteria; order Fermentibacterales; family JCC-6; genus Sabulitectum. The sequence continues at coordinate 1,506 of JAGGYZ010000330.1, read as the reverse complement.
AACGACGGCAATGACGATGGATGGGCACATCTGGGATCTGCTTCTTTCCAGGTGATTAACGGCAGATATTTTATTCACGCCCAGGGCAGCCGCGGGCAAGGAAAATCACTGAACGGAGATCAGTCTGGCGTAATGAGTACCGCTGACTACTCTGTGCTCAGCAGTCTGGTTATGGAGTGCGGCATGGAAAGTGGTCTTATTGCAAGGTATACAGGTGGTGATCAGTGGTACTACCGCATGGTTGTTAAGCCTTATTCCTCAAGAATTCTCCTGGAAAGAAAAAAAGATACAGGACCCTCTATTTTGATGGATCAGTGCAGCTTCACGCTGACTGCAGGCTCACAATACTGGATTCGTCTTGAGGTGGAAGGTGATTCCATCAGGGGAAGAATATGGGACGGACCCATAGGCCAGGAACCGGAAGAATGGATGCTGACAGCCGTGGATAACCTGCAGGGAGAGGCCGGATCTCTGGGCCTGTTTGCAGGAGGCTACGGCAGGATTCCGTGGAGCAGTATCTTTGATGATGTTGCCGTGTCTGCACCTGCTGAACAGCAGTTGTCTTCTGTAACGTGGGCATCCATCAAAGCCACCGGCAGTTTTAAGTGAGCAGCAAAGATCTTGGTACACCTGGTGAAGAGGGAAGAAGTGTAGCCAGAGCAGCTGGTCTGCTTGGTGTGCTTACTTCAGTGAGCAGAGTTCTGGGTCTTGCGAGAGACGTGGGGCAGGCTGCAATTCTCGGCACAGGTATGACTGCAGATGCTTTCACCATCGCATTTATCATTCCCAATATTCTTCGCCGTCTTTTCGGGGAAGCTACCGTTGCCTCGGCTCTGGTTCCTACCTACACGGAAACGCTGCTTAAAGAGGGAAAAGCAGAAGCAGGAAAACTTGCAGGGAAAATACTGACCTTTACAGGAACTGTTCTGCTGGCAGTCGTGCTGCTGGGTATGCTTCTGGCTCCTGTTCTGGTAGATGTATTTGCACCAGGATTCAGTGATACCCCCGGGAAAACACAGCTTACCACACAACTTCTCCGTCTGCTGTTTCCCTACATACTGTTTGTGGGTATTGCCTCGGTGTGTATGGGTATTCTGAACAGCCACAGACACTTTCTGGCTCCCGCCCTTGCACCTGTTCTGTTCAATATTTCTGCTCTTCTCGGGCTTTTCGTTCTTGCCGGGATGTGGAAGGCAGACATGCCGGTATGGGCGTATTCCACCGGTGTGCTTGCAGGTGGAGCTCTTCAACTGCTGATACAGGTACCTTTTATGAAAAGTCGTGGAATAAGTTTCCGTTTAGACTACTACTGGAAAGATCCGGGATTCAGAAAGGTCCTGAAGCTTGCTGTTCCGGCGCTGATAGGTCTTCTTGCTGCAGAGGTTAACATACTGGTTGATCAGTTGATTGCTTCTCTTCTTGGAGAGGGCAGCGTGGCAGCTCTTTCTTACGGTTTGCGTGTGACTCAGGTTCCCCAGGGAATATTTGCAATCGCTCTCGCCACTG
>JAGGYZ010000234.1 GCA_021162285.1 Candidatus Fermentibacteraceae bacterium | reverse complement strand
TCAATCATCGAAGTGAGGTTAAGGGATACCTTTCTGTCTCCGCCTCGACTCATGGCAACAGACTTGCCTGATCCAAGCAGTAGTGGTACGTGGCGTTTAGAAGGTGAACTCATCAGTCACCCCTTCCCGCCATGGCTGAATTGACCGATGATGATGGAGCAACCTGCAGGCCAGGCTGGTCAAATCCGGCGGCTGCGGCAAAATCAACGGCTCTGATAATGTTGTCGTATCTCGTTTCTTCCACAGTCAGTACCGTTATCTTGTGGAATGAAATCTGGGGATATGCTTCGGAAAGAAGGTCATGTACTTCTTCAAGTTTAGTACCAAGCGAATCCCAGGGGAAGGTAATTACCATCTCCCCGTTCAACTCCATTTCCATGGCGTAACAAACATGAACGGTTCCACTGGCTGTGCCAACAAACATCTCCTGATCGGTGATTATGATCTTCGGTTGAAGTCTGTCCTCTTCTGACCGCATCAAGTTTGCCGTTGCACCGCCCCCACTGTTGCTCACGCCCTCTGTAGCTGCCATTTCAATAACGGTAACATCAAGAAATGTAGCACTGAACAGAAGGAACGGGATAATGCAGCAGAAAAGATTCATCACAGGCAGAAGATCAATTTCAGGAAGATGCTTACTTGTTCTACTCCGCCCCGATGCAGCTTTTGCCATTAGCCTTCCCTTCTGGCCTGCGACAGCATGTTCATAACCATAACGCTGTACCTGTCGATATCATCCACAAGACTGTCGGCCTTGGAAGTAAGAACAGAGTGGGCAACAAGCATGGGAATAGCAGCTATAAGTCCAAAGGCTGTTGTGTTCATTGCCTGTGATATGCCGTTGGCAAGAAGAACACCTTTCTGCTCAGGATCAGCAGCTGCAACTGCGGCAAACGCAGCAATAAGACCGAAGATCGTTCCAAGAAGACCTACCATGGTAGAAACATTGGCAAGCATACCAAGATAACCGATTCTGGCGTTTATTCTTGGGATCTCGGCAAGAGCCATCTCATCAACTGCATTTTGAATATCTCTCTCTGTTCCCTTGTAGTTCCTCAGAGCAGCTTCGATAATTTTTGAAAGAGGAGATTTTTCTTCGCTGGTTGCTGCAATAGCACCTTCTATACTGCCCTTGCGGATAAGAGTTGCAATTCTGGCCATCAGAGCTTCAGGCTTGGCACTGGCTATTCCAAACAGGAAAACAACTCTCTCAATAAATATTACGGTTCCCACACCAAAGAAGAACAAAATAGCCCACATAGCCGGCCCGCCCTGACGGAAAAACTCGGCGAACTTGCTGAAGAAACCGCCCTGTTCTTCTGCGACTTCCTCTTCAACTGCTTCATCCACAGCATCTGTGGTATCGGTGGCAGCAGAATCTTCCTCGGCAATCATGGTTGAATCTATTGCAGTAGAATCTGTGGTAGTGGAGTCTCCCTCCGCAACCATGGTGGAATCGACTTCTGTGGCCTCCTCGTCCAGCGCCAGAACGGCACCAGGCATAATTAAAACAACAAAAGCTATCAGCAGGGGAAACAAGTTTCCACGCATTAAGGGACTCCTCTCTCTTCTCTAATCGTTAATCTATTGACCTACAAGGTCGTACAGCAAACTACCTATCAAATCAAGCCCACCCATTATGGCAAAAGTCATGCCGGTTTTACTATCTCCATCGGCGTACTTCCAGGCACTCAGCCCTCCCAGGACAGCAACCGAACCATACCTTACGTAAAGAGGCATGGCGCTCGACTGCCTGGCTGTGAGGGAAAAACTCGTTTCCGACGCAAAAGCTCCCGGATAGATAGGTCTGACAACATCCTCCAGGAAGCTTCTCTCCAGGAGTACATTACTCAGGTTTGGTGTGCTTTTCAACATAAGAAACAGTGCCTGTGGAGTTCTCAGCTCACCCTGAATGGTAATCTCTTCAAGAATAAGCCGGCCACCCTCGTAAGAAGCGCCTTCCTGACCATACACAGAAGCACAGATCAATACCACCAGTAATATAGCAGAAAATGTCCGTGTCACTGACCGGCCTCCTCTCCTGATGCTGGTTCCCCGGAACTACCGGCATCCACCAGCCCTGCAGCTTCACCCTCAACGGTTGAAGTGTCAGCGGGTTCCTCAACAAATACCTCTAATTCGTAGCCAGGAAGACCAAGTGTTGAAACCGTTCCAGGAGCCAGGAGCTCAAGGTTCTCTGCAGCTTTGTCTACCCACTCGTTGTCCACACTTGCTGAAACTGCTTTTTCTACAGCGGTGATATAGATGTTGATTGCTTTCTGAACCTCAGGTTCGTAGAACTGTATGTACAACTGGTTGTAGAACTCGTCAACAGCTTCTTCAGTAAGCCCTGCAGGAGGATCCATAAAGGCAACTGAGTTGGCGAAATCTTCATACAGCTCACCTGCTCGAACACAGGAAGCCATGAACCACACATCAACATTGTATGTAAGTGATTTGCCGTACCAGCTCTCAACTTCCCCCTTCAACTGTGCCTTCTGCTGGACATTCTCAGGAGTAACCACCATTGCATCGTAGTTGACCCTTATTATCTCCCCTATGCGGAAAGCACCTCTTGCTGCGTCAACAGCGGGACCTTCCCTGTACATGTCATAGGTTTCAACACAGACCTGATACTTTTCCCGGGCACCATAATAGTCGCTGGCATTGTACAGGTAATCTCCGATCTTACCAAGCGCAATGACCATAGTTGCCGGTGACGCTGCCTGTTCATTTATGATGCGGTTGTACACACCGATAGCAAGGCCTTCAGCCCCACCATTCTCGTACGCTACCGCAGCGCTGTACAGGGCGGAAGCCATTCCATCAGCCATGGGAAACCGGTTGTAGGCATCGAGGTATGTATCCCCCGCAAGAATAAAGTGTTCGGCTTCCATCGCCAGGAATGCTGCCCTCATCAACCCTTCAGGAGCCTGATCTGTCTCCGGATAGGTGTTGGCAAGAACTGTGAAAACTCTTATGGCACTGGTAATATCTCCTGCCTTACCGTATGTCTCTCCTGCATCGTAAAGTGCCACTGGAGCAACATCAGTACCAGGGTGAGCCATTGCCGATTCTTCATATCTGGCAGCTGCAATAAGAAGTGACTCTGTATCTTCCGATTGAGCAAGGGCTTCAGCATCCCGATAAGAAACCGCTGCAGCAAGAGCAGCAACATCAGCACCCAGATCTTCACCTGTGATGGCCGCCGCATCCGCTGCCTTTCCGTACCAGTACTCTGCGTCAGAGAACATCAGCTCAGCTTCAAAAGCAGATGCAAGGAACCTTGCTGATCTGGCCGTGTATTCCGAGCCTGGAAACTGGTTGTAAATTCTCATATAGGATTCCCGGGCAGTGGTATAATCACCAGCATTGTAATGGCTGCCTGCATCGTTGTACAGGAACTGTGCAGCATACTCACCGGAGGGATATGTATCGGCATAGTACATACCGATTTCGTGCATCTTCTCACGAAGATACAGGCTGTCTGCTCCCGGTGCATCGTACGCCTGACCAAAAGAGCTGAAGGCGTTCACTGCAGCATTCTCTCTCTGCTGCGTGGATGTGCTGTCGTAAACAACTTCAAGATAAACGGATCCTGCCTTTGCGAGATTCCCTGTATTGTAGTAGGAATCGCCCAAAAGGAATTTGAATTCGTAGGCTTCTCTTGAGTCTGGATAGTCGGCAAGATAAAGTTCGATTTTCTCAATGAGGCTTGAGTAACTTTGAAGAGCCTGCTGAGAACCCTGATCTGCTTCCGCCACCTGCTGCGCATGGTACTGGATAGAGTGCTCAAGAGCCGAAGCTCTCAGGGAATCAACTTCCGCAAAAATAGAAGAATCTCCTGACATTGTTGCCCATTCGCTCTGCGGACCGTAACTCTCTACAATCTGCTCTCTGGCAGTGGCAGCACTTGCAAAATCACCTGAACCCTCGTAAGCAACAGCTATTTTGGATTGAATGAACGGGGCATCAGGACTGTAAGGGTCCCGCTGAAGAAGAGACTGATAGGCTTCAACAGATTCTATCCAGAAACCCTGCTCCATATAGAAGTCACCCATCTGGGTAAGAACATCAACCGTTACCTCGTTGTCATCAAAAGAATCGAGGAAACTTGTTGCAAGCTGCACTGGAGATCCTGTTTTCTGTTCCATAAAGTCATGTGCAAGGTATTCAATTGCCTCACCAACCATGTCTGTACGCCGTTCAAGCCCGAGATCATCCATTCTGCGGCTGTCTCTTATGAGATATCCAAACAGTGCAATTGAATGTTCGTATTCGTTGAGCAGGTACGCTGTCCATCCCAGCTTGTAAATACCAAACTGGTAGATGGTGGACCCGGCATCGGGATAATCAAGAATTTTGTTGTAAAAAACATAGGCACTGTCAAACTCGAAAGAGTCGAAGTAGAAATCACCTGCCCTCAGGTTAGTTTCCGGAGCAAGAGAACTCTCGGGAAAATCAGCCAGCAGTCGTCTGTAACTTGCCACTGCGCCTGTCGGATCTCCCATTTCATTCAGTGCATATCCCAGAGAGTACAGAGCTATGTCCTCTACTTCACTGTCGGGATACTGGTTAAGAACTTTCTGATACAGATCTACTGTTCTGGAGTAGTCAACCGGAATAAATTCACCTCCGGCAACTTCTGTTCTGTCGAGATAGCTGTTCTTGTCTATTTCGTAGTAAAGCTGGGCCAGACGAACATAGATATCTGCAGTAAATCTGCTTTCCGGATAGTGAGCAAGATAGTCTTCGAAGTAGCTGGCACATTCAATTCCCGATTCGTCTATTCTGCCCTGAAGTGCAATTGTTTCCGCGCGCCTCTGTTCGCTGAAGGCTTCTGCTCTGACACTGTCCCCTTCGGCATAACTCTCTGTTATCCTCGCATTGTAGTACGCCCCCAGATAGTTAAGAGAATCCCGTTTCAGTTCTCTTTCTATGAAAGTGGCAATGGCGACACCGTACTGGGTTTCCTGCATCCAGTCATGGTCGGCTGCCATCCCGGAATCCATTTTACTGGCGAGATCCTGCAGGGCAAGACGGATTCTGGAAACTTCCTCTTCAAGCTGCAGCAGGTCTTCCCTGTCTGCTTCATTTCCCGAATATTCCGCCATACTCTGGGTGCTTTCAATTTCCAGGGCAAGTCGTTCTGCGCTGGCTCTGGAAGCAGCGATAAGCCTGTTCATCTCCTGGTGCATTGTTTCAGAATCCATACCAACTGGCATAGACAGAGAGGCCTCAAACCCTGATATATCCACAAACAGAGCTCTCAGGGAAACCTCTTCCTCTTCAATGAGGGCAACAAGCTCCATGTCCCCCTGCATGTAGGCTTCTTCCTTCAGCTCGGTAAGCCCAAGCCTGATTCTGTCCAGCCTGTCTCTCTCCGACTCATACTGTTCAGAAACATCTTCCCCGGTTCTGAAAGTATCATAAAAATCACTGCCCGATCCGTATTCATCCATAAGCTGCCGGTACATGGAAATCGCAATATCTATGTCCTGCGCTCCCAGAGCACAGTTCGCCATTGCAAGCTCAAACTCGCTGAGCAGCTCTGAACCAGGCATTTCTTCGATAACCCTTTCTGCAAGGTTGTAGGCATCCTGGTATTCCTCCTGGCGCATATATGTCCATGTAAGACCAAGCATGGCAACATCATAGTACGCGCTAAACGGAGATACCTTCCTGTATTCCGAGACAGCCTGTTCCAGCTGATCCTGCTCAACATATATCTGGGCGATGGCAATTCTGGCTCTGTCGGCAATACCGGCATCATTCCTGCCTCCCTGATCAATCACCTTCTGAAGCTCGGTAACAGCAGCCTGGGTGTTCCCCTCAGCCACATAGGTAACCGCGATGAGATATTCCGCAAGGGAAGAATTCTCTCCGGATCCGGCAATCTGCTGAAGTATCAACCGGGATGCTTCAAATTCTCCCATGTGATACCTGGCAAGCCCGCCTACAATGGTTGCTATGTCTATGTACTCAAAACCGGGGAACGATGTTCGGAGCGTCTGATAGTACCCCACTGTGCTCTCGTAGTCCTGCAGTTCAAAGAAGATAAGCTCAAGACGAAACAGAGCGGCATCGTAGAAATCGGACTCTGGAAAGTTCTCAACAACAGACAGAAAAGCGTCCCGCGCCCACACTATGGAACCGCTTGTGTAAAGCTCTTCTCCGAGTTCAAAAGCAGACTGAGCACTGAAAAGAATAGAACGCTGTCTTCGGAGCTGTATCAGCTCTGCTTCTATTCTGGCAAGTCTCTCTTCCTCGCGGAGGATCTGGCTCTCCAGGTTCTCAAGTTCTTCCTGCGCCCTGCGAAGAATATTGCCTATCTCTTCCTCTTGCGCCGGGTCATCAGGTGGAGACTGAGCTGCTGCCGGGAAGGCAAGACAAAGCACAACGAAAGCGGTAATAAGGAATCGAGCGTGAAAGAACATTGCGAAACCTACCTGGACTCGTCTAGCAGATCGCGCAGCCTCTGAAGCTCTGACTCAGCAGCTCTGCGCCTGGCCTCAAGCTCATCAAGCCTTGTCCGTGCCCTCTCTATGCGCTGCTGTTCCCTCTCCAGTTCAAGCCGGCCAGCACCAAACAATGGGCCGAACCTGGATGAAATCGCAATGGTGATTTTTGAATTCTGCATAACATCCTGCCTGTTCTGATTTTCCGGAGCAAACACCGTCTGCTCCAGTTCCGCCCAGGCGAGACGAAGATTAACATGTTTTCCCACGGCGTAAGACACACCGAGATTAAAATCTCTTCCGTCCATTTCAAATGCTGCAGAAAAGTTTTCCCCTGCTCTCCAGACCATTGATCCAAAAAGCCCGTTTGCAATGGAGCTGCCAATACCCAGTGCACCACCGTCTATCACTCCTACAAAACGACCTATACCAATACCCAGATTGAGCGTAACAGGCACACCGATGAGATAACGCATATCTTTTGAAGCAACCCCGTAAACAGACCAGTTTTGTGCATGACTGTAGTTATACATACCATCCTGATCCCACGAGCCCTGTGCTGTTCCGGTAGAATCCGGCGTTCCTGCAGGGCCGGAGAAACAATCAACATGTTCAGAACCGATACCGTTCTGAAGACCGAGAGAAAATGCCGGTACTGCAATTCCCTCCTTAAGAATTGCCACCTTCGCGTTAAGAACCAGTCCGCCATCAGCCAGATACGCGGCACCTATCTGTCCATAGCTTAATATTCCGAAGTTTAAATAGCCTGTAAGCTTGATATCGCTGTCGGAGACACTGAGGGAATCTTCAAAAGAAAAAGCGCTTGCAGCAATCCCCACTTCAACCTCAGTATGCTCAAGAACGTACGCATCAGGGGCATTTATCACCCCGCCGTACGCATACGGAAGGGAACCTGCAACCACTGTAAAAGAACACACCAGCACAATACAGGCTGTAAAGCGCATACAATCCTCCAGACCCAATAAAATAATCCGTAGCTGTCATTGCAACAATGAACATAATATCTAACGCGGTGGTATCGCAGTCAAGCGTTATGAGCACGACAAATTTGGACATATGTGTATACTGCTGGTTGACCTCAAACAAATATGCGGTTATTTTCGGTTTTATTGGATTATATGTTTTCTTGTCCATGATGGAGGTTGGCTTTTGAATGCTTTCTCATTGACTGTTCTCGCTGTCTCCGGCATTCTGCCTTCATGGCAACTTCATCTTGATGCGACCCCTCGGGGTAACGCCCAGCTGATCAGCAGAAACATCTCGGAACAGGCACTGTTTATTCCCCTGGGAAATGCAGGACTGGGTGCCTGGGGACCCGGCGGGGTTCTACTACCCGGCTTTCCTGTTTCCAACGGCGTAGGTGTCATCTGGAGACCTGTGGCGGTTCCAGCCTCTACAGGAGAAACTCTCATTGCCTATGCCGACAACGACGGGTACGCCCATCTCATTAACTTTCAGGGTAACGAAATCTTCGGATGGCCAATAAACAGCAACAGCAGCATAATCACCGGTCTCACAGTCCTGGATCTGGATGACAACGGAGAATTTGAAATAGCATATGGAACAGGTGATGGTCTGGTTCACCTTATCAACCTGCGTGGAGAAAACATCGATGGCTTCCCGGTGAATCTTCAATCACAGCTGCAGTTCCAGCCTACTTTGATCAGCCTTGGCGGAGGTTTTCACAACGGTCTTATCTGTGCCACCAACAACAGCAAGATCACAATACTTGGCTGGGATGGGGTTGACCTTCCTGGCTGGCCTGTATTTACAAGGTATCCCGCAGGTACTGTTCCGGTTTCGGGAGATATCAACGGCGACGGTCAATCCGATGTGGTTTTCGCAAGCCAGGACGGTAAAGTTCACCTGTTCAACCTTCTCGGTGAGGAACAGGAGGGATGGCCGTTCTACATGGATGCCAGGCCTGTAGCCGGTACAACTGCCATCGGCCTGGTGGATACCGATCTTCAACTGCCTCAGATAGCCGTTGCCTCTATAGACAGCACCGTTTACCTGCTTAACGGAGACGGCTCTCTTGCCGGAGAATGGCGGTGGCCGAACCACACAGGCTCAAGACCCTGCCAGCCGATTATCGTTCGAACAGCCGGGGGACCTTCAGTGGTGACAACTTCAAACGATGGAACGGTATACGCCTGGGACAGTTCAGGTCGCAGGGTAAGCGGTTACCCCTTCGATAACCCCGGTGGATTGTTTTTCCCGCCAGTTGCCGGAGACATGAACGGAGACGGCACCATGGAACTCATAGTAACAGGCGCAGGAGGTGTTGTATCGGCTTATCCGCTGGCAACCCGGGTTTCGACAAAGTGCATGTGGCCTCTGCCTCTGGGAAATCAGTTCAACTCCGGATGTTACGGCCAGGATTTTCTGCCTGTGGCTGAGGTGCAGAAACTTACAGGCGAGTTCAGTGGCACAGTATCCATTTCTTATACAATTACAAACCCGGACTGGACCGGTATTTCGGTAAGTTACTCAAAAGATGCCGGTTACACCTGGATTGAGACTGGCAACTACGATGAACTGCCGGGAGCTATCACCTGGCATTCCGACCTGGATCTGCCCTCTGAAGATCAGGGAAGGTGTCTGCTGAGAATTACCCCGTACACGGAATTCGGACCTGGTGAAAGCGGCACATCAGGGCTTCTTCACATAGACAACAACAGACCGCCGGAAATTCTTCTGGAAGCACCTGTTCAGATTGACGATTCCAGATACAGCCTTGGTTACACAGTTGAAGACAGGGAAGGCGACACAGTTCAATTGCAGGCACAGTTTTCAATTGACGACGGGAACAGCTGGCAGACCATGCATCTAAGCGGCAACAGCATTGAAATAGAGCCCTGGTTTTACGGGGAACCGGTAACATGGAATGCAGTACACGACATCGGCCATGCCGACATTGACAACATAAAGGTCCGTATCAGAGCAGCAGATTCCGACCCCGGCCCATGGTACTTTGTTGACGGTCTCCATATAGACACTGACCGCCTGCCCAGTGCCCAGATCATCGCCCCCACCACAGAAGTGCACGGAAAAATCACATTCGGAGTCAGGCTCAGTGACCCGGAGCAGAACCGTCTGGATATAGCCTACCAGTACAGTACCGACGGAGGTGACACCTGGCATCCTGCAACTGTCATCGAGGCCGAGCAGGCAGGTGCCGGCAGGTATGACTTTGAAATAGACTGGGAATCAGCAGTAGACCTCCCGGGTTTTGATGGAAACCAGGTAAAACTTCAGGCACTCCCTTCTGATCTGAACACTGGAATAGCTGTACCTTCTGCACCTTTTCACCTGGACAACAACGCTTCTCCCACAACTGTAATCACATCCCCATCTGTCTACGATGTCTTCAGAGGTGTAGTTCCTGTAAACTTTTCTGTTACGGACATTGAAGGTGACGATATTTCAATGGGTCTCGAGTACAGGCTCCATGGTGCTGAAGACACCTGGCACGACGCACAGGGACTGGTGAGCAAGGGACCATTCGGCCTTTCGAGGTACAACACAATGCTTAACTGGAACAGTTCAGTGGACCTTCCAGGGGTTTCCAGACTGGATGTGGACATCAGGCTGATCGCCATGGACAAAGATTCAGTACGCTCTGAAGAGGTGGGTCCAATCACACTGGAGAACACGAACATCCCGGAGATAATCAGAGCCACCGCGGCAAACAACAATATTCAGAACAAAACGGTGGATATATCTTTCGAGATAGGAGACCGTGACGGTAGAACAATTGATCTTGCAATTGACTACAGCACCGATAACGGTGAGACCTGGCACCAGGCCACTGTATCCGGAAATGCACTGACGCTGACACCCCCGTCATACAGCAACTTATTCACCTGGTATTATGGCACAGACATCATGGGCTCAAGGAGAATTGTTGTTCTGCGTATTACTCCTGTTTATCAGGGAAGCAAACTGGGACGGCCAAGGTTCATAGAGCAGGTTTTCCGGTAACCTCTTCCCAACTTGATTTGCCACAGGTCATTCTGAAGGTCTCCGGGGCTCTGTGCTTCACCAGAGCAACCATTTGTGATGCTATGCCTCTTATATCCCACTGGGCATGGGCATCATCTCTGAGCCGGATAAAATGGTTGAACTCTCTTCCGTTGATGCACAGTCTCACCTGACGACGGTGGGCGTTCGTAAGGAAGTACTCTGCTTCCCGTCCCAGTCCGGACGCCGAGGATGACGCCTTCAGACACTGCGAACGGAACAGTTCCTCCAGCCCGGCCTTCTGAATACTGGGAGGAACAGTTACGCCGAGTGAAGAGTCGTAAGCTGTAACCAGCTGGGTAGTCATCCTGTGTCTTTTTAACTGAGCATACGCTGTGGCGGAGAGGGTAATTCTGAAATCAGCCCTGAACAGTTCCCAGAACCTAGGCAGAGCATCATGAATTCCAAGGTTGTCGTATACTTTGTTAAAAGACGGCTCTCCATACAGTTCTGTAAGCCACTCTGCAACCCGTTTGTCTGAATCACACTCCAGAAGCTCTACTTCACCCGCACCATGAACAGGTACGGGGTGAAGGTGGGCAATACTGTCCATTCCTGAAGGCTCTGTGAACAGCATCAGAGAAGGTGCCACAGGCAGAACGGCATCGTACAGCGCGTCAGCCAGGTGCTTTACCTCGGCAAGCGGGTGAGCTCTCAGCCTTCTGATCATGTGCTCCAGTTCTCTGGCGTTAACGGTCATACCCATCTGCGTTGTTGCTGCAAGTGGAAGTATGTATCTGGCATCTTCTCTGGCTTCCGTTTTCGAGAGCCCGGCTTCCAGCAGACCGGACAGAATCGTCCCGTAACAGCTGAACAGATCCTTTACGACCGGTGACTGCTGCTGAAGTTCTTCCGGCAGAAACCAGTCCTCACCAATCCTGATGTACCTCTGAGACTTTTCTGTAAAACTGAGCAGCCTGAAAGACTGAACGGCTTCGGCAGCAAGCCGTGACAGACCCAGAATGTCGAAGTTGAACACTGCATGTTCGGCAATGGAACCGTGTCCGTACTTGTAGACGATGGTTTTGTTTGACTTCCTGGCCTTGTCTACCTCTGATGCGGACTGCCTCCGAAGCTCTGTAACAGGAGCAGGATCACGGCTGATTCTTGCGTATGCGGCAGAAATAGTTTCAGGCGTCTGGGAATCGTTCTCGACATCAATGTTGTATCCTGCAAGAATAACCTTCACTTGTATCTCCTCAGTGTTTGCCTGCTGCAAGAGCAGCAACGGAATTTTCGTACGGAAGTCTTGTATGCATAAAATAATGAAGGGAAGCTGCCGGGTCATCGGTTTCCAGTGCTCTTCGAATAACTGACAGCGACCGGTAGAGATCGCGAGCTACTGGAAGCAGTTCCCATCCACCCTCAAGAAGGGGAATTGATTCAACAAAAGACGACATCTCAGGAACCGCCCGGTTCAGCCATTTCAGCGCATCTTCAGGGTCATCACCGTTAATGGCTCCTGAGAGTCGGGCAAGGATCTCTCCTCCTGTTTCACCGGTTTTCCATGGAAGGTAATGAAATTCCTGCATAATTTCCCAGGCTTCTCTTTTGTCTCCAAGAAGTTCAGGCCAGTGCCTTCCATAGCCCAGGGCTGCCTTCAACTCCATTACACTGTGCAGAGCAGCAGGAAAGATCTCGGAGGGGTTGATAAACCAGGAATATCCCTCAGGTACTCTGTTGTTAAGCCCTGCCAGGTAAATTCTTCGGAGGCAGTAGTCGGTGGCAAGAATGTTGTCCCACACCATCGGTTTGGAACCGAGAAGCTCTTCTGCAAGAAGAAGATCCGACATTTTTTCAGAAACCACCATAGGACCGGTCCAGAATGAACTCCACTCTGCTGGAATCATCTCCCGCCATACCCTGAGATACTCGTCTGCATGGGGAAATCTTTTCAAAAATTCACCGCAGTAAACAGAGGGACACAGCACAACAGGAAGGTCTGTTCCCTCAAGAGCCCGGATTGCAAAATCAAGCTGTCTTTCTGCAAGCTTTCCCGCAGATTCGTCTGGAACATCATCGAAGAGGATGGACAGTCCACCTGCACCGGAATCTTCAGCCCGGAGGAGCTTCCGGCGTGCGGAATCCCACTGGCTGCTCTGAAACTTCCACGGACTGATGGAGAAGAAAAACCTGGTCTTCCCGCCCATAAAGCTCTGCATAGACTGCCATTCCCTTTGAGAATAGGGCTCTTTCCACTTGAGTCTGTGCATGGGATCATCTTTGGGAGCATAGAAATAGGCAGAATCCTCAACACGGGACAGTTCATCAAGAAGTACTTTTCTCTGCTTCGCCGTAAACGGTTTCCCGTAGTAACCTTCCACAATTCCGTGGTACACTTGACCCCCCTGACTGTTATGTTACATAGACTGTACCGGTGGTCGCCCGCTTAAGCAAGAATACAAAAAAAACAGGAGTGCTCAAATGGCAGAACGCATTGTGGAATGTGTACCGAATATTTCCGATGGCAGGAATACAGAGGTAATTGATGCAGTTGTAAAAGCAGCTTCATCTGTAAAAGGAGCGGCGGTGCTTGATGTTGATCCCGGTGCCGCAACCAACAGAACCGTGATTACCATTGCCGGAGAACCGGATTCAGTTCTTCAGGCAGCATTCAATGTTATACAAAGCGCCGGCAGACTGATTGACATGAGAGCACAGACAGGCTCGCATCCCCGTCACGGAGCCACAGATGTGTGTCCGTTTGTTCCTGTGAGCGGGATCACCATGGAGGAATGTGCTGATCTTGCCCGCAGACTTGGTAAGAGAGTGG
>JAGGYZ010000262.1 GCA_021162285.1 Candidatus Fermentibacteraceae bacterium | reverse complement strand
CCCCCAATCAGATTCCGGCGTAGTCGCCAACAAGTGGTTCAAGCGACGCCTGGTTTATGCCTATGTCAGTACTGAACTGGTACCTGGTTTCGCCGCCGCCGGCGTCGACAACAGGTGCCACATTGTAATTCTGTCCAAAGTCCGTCAGAAGAAAGAGCGGGTTGACACCATCAGGCATTGTTTCTTCAAGCCTGGTCTGGAAGGCAACTATATCTCCCCAGGTTCTTGCTATCCCCGAAATGTGCAGGTTGCTGTCACCAAGTGAAAGCTCGGTAAGGTAGATACTTTTACCGGACTCCTCGGCAAATTCCGCCTGTTCGGGATAAAGAGCCCTTACCAGGTACTCAAGGATGTAAACAGTGCTTTTCTGTTCCAGAGACAGAGCATCAACCGCAGCCCTCTTCGCGGTAAGCTGCGCTTCAAGAGCATCGAGCTCCTGCTGCCTTGAAACCTGCTGCTGCATGCTTGCTATCTCTGTGTTTTTCTGACTGATCTCATCGTCAAGCTGATTCTTTGTTTTTGTGAGACCAGTGTAATGGATGAACAAGACTATAACACCCACCACTATAAGCCCCAGAGGTGCCCAGCTCAGAATACTGAGAAGGGGAGAAGCTGCAGCACTTGATTTTCGAGTCTTTCTGGTCTTTTCTTCAGCAGGCAGAATATCAATATCAAGACTGCCCGGCTCAAGTGATTTGAGAGCAAGACCGACTGCCACAGCAATCACAGCCTCAACTGAATGCATAGCCGCTTCATCACCCATAAGAGATCCATCAAGCTCAATATCACCAAGAACATCAAACCTCTCTACAGGTAGTCCATGATGTTCGCTCAGGGTTTCTGCAAGACCGGCCATAAGTGAGCAACCACCGCTGAGCAGCATTTTATCGATTCGGCTGCTCTCTCCGGAAGCCTGGAAGCTGATGAAAGATCTTCTCACACTTGTGGAAAGCTCTTCAAGCACACTGCCCACTGCATTTTTAACATCCGCCTCGGAAACTCCTTCAGGAAGATCACCTTTAAGAATTGATTCTGCCGTGGAGTAGTCTACGCTTAAAGTTCGGAGAATGGCTTCTATGAACCTCGCTCCGCCCATGGCGATATCTCTGTTAAAACTTGGCACGCCACCCTTGGTTATAACCAGATTTGTGTTGTCTGAACCAACATTCAAAATGGTAACACACTCGTCTGCAGAAGGATGGTACGAGTTCTCGTATGCCCGGAGCAGCGCGAACTGTTCCAGATCCACTGACGAGGATTTGATACCAGCACCTTGTACAACGCTTCGATGAAGGTTGATTACTTCCTTTTTGGCGGCAACCAGAAGAACTTCCATCTGCCCGGGAGACGATTCCTCGTTGAGTATCTTGAAATCGATACTCACCTCGTCTACCCTGAACGGAATGTGCTGCTCCGCCTCCCAGTGAATTGCCTGACGAGCCTGAGCCTCTGTCATTTTTTCCATTGGGATTCGGCGAACGATAACGCTTCTACCGGAAACTGCCGAACTAACTGTTTTCGTTTTGATGCCAGACTTTGTAAGGGCATCTTTAATGGACTCTACCAGATGATCTCTGTTGATCACCTCTCCGTCGACAACTGTATCTGGAAGCAATTCAACGATGGCGTACTTGCTGAGCTTGATTCCCTTTCCCGAACGAAGAAGCTCCACCACCTTAACAGAATGGCTACCGATATCCAAGCCAACAGACGACTTACCTGACCCGCCAAAGATCAGCATGTCTCCCCTCCCTGCAATCGACTCCGAACAACCATCTGATCACCTCCGGAATCCGCTAATCCCAATAAAAACCGGGACCTGTTACCTCACTGTGCTGTTACACTATTAACATGCGCACCCTTCGTCAATACCCTAATTTCATAACTGATGAATTTCATATTTCTATTGACACAGGTTCTGAAAAATGTATCTTTGGTTCACAGGAGGTACATTATGGTAAAGATGGGAAGAAACACCGGCCTGGTAAGCAGCATCAAAGACATAGAAGAACAGTCGGTGGCTTCTGTTCGGCTTACTGTTCCAGTCAGACCCGATCAGGAAGAGGTCCTAACTCGTATTGTAAGAACAGTTTCAACTAGCAGATCTAAGAACAATAGGCAGCAGAGAATCACAAAAGCCTCCATAATAAGAGCTTACATAGACGCGATGTCTTCAGTAGCTATGGACTATGACGAGATTCCAGATGAAAAAGAGTTTGCCAGACGACTTGCAGAAGTCATCTCAAAGTAGCATTACAGCACCGTACCGTCTGGAACGGTGCCCCCCTTAGGTACAACTATAATACCGTCCCGGATGTATATACCGTCTCCGTCAAAGAAGTCCAACCCAGCCTCGTTAACCAGTCGAACGTCGTTACCCAACCTGACATTTTTATCCAGTATCGTGTTTCTGATAACACAGTTTCTACCGATACCAAGAGCAGGGTAGCTGGCGTTGACCGCACCTGAGTCCTTTGCATGCCCCCTCCAGAAATCGGTTCCCATGTTTATACTGCTGCTTATGGATGTGCCGGAGCCAATGTAGCTTCTTATCCCTATTATGGAGTTTTCTATCTTCGCACCTGCAATATCCGATGCTCCACACACGATGGTGTTGTTCAGTACCGTGTTCTTGATTCTTGCTCCTGGCAGTGCCCTTGCTCTGGTGTAAAGAGGGGTGAAATTAGAGTACATATCAAACTCGGGATCAGGCATAGCCATGTCTATATTTGCTTTGAAAAAGCTGCTTATGGTTCCGATGTCTGACCAGTATCCGTTGAACAGATACGATGTTACCTTGTAACGCTGAATGGCGTCTGGAATAATTTCTTTTCCGAAATCGGTCTTGTCTCTGTCTTCATCCATAAGAATTCTACGGAGAACTTCAGGTTTAAAAAGATAGATTCCCATACTGCCGAGGAAAGGACGCTCTTCGGTTACTCCCTTCTGATCACTGGTAAGAGCTGACAGTCTCTCCGGGGATGGTTTCTCTACAAACCCCCTGATAACACCATCTGTTGCAACCTGCATGATACCCAGACCTGGAGCCTCCCCGGTAGTTACAGGCTTGGTCGCGATACTGATATCCGCATTGGATGCCTGAAACTCACTGATAAAGCTGGAAAAGTCCATACGATACAGCTGGTCGCCAGATAAAATCAGAACCATATCAGAACACTGGGAAAGTATGTGAACAAGCCCCTGACGAACTGCATCGGCTGTACCCTGAAACCAGTCTGTGTTTTCCGGAGTCTGCTCTGCAGCCAGTATAGAGACAAATCCATCGGAGAACCGGTCAAACCTGTAGGTCTGCCCCACATGTCTGTTGAGGCTCTCACTGTTGTACTGCGTAAGAACGAGAATCTTCTTTATACCGTTGTTCACACAGTTGGACACCGGAATGTCTATGAGTCTGTATTTACCGCCGATAGGCACGGCAGGTTTGCTTCTGTGAAGCGTTAGCGGGAAAAGCCTGGTTCCCCTGCCGCCACCGAGAATAACAGAGACTATGTCCATAACAACCCCCCGTTTTTACTGTTGCAGTGCAGGTTCTAATTAGCTACAATATTATCTCTGAGTCAATGCCGCCGAATTCAACACCTCACCGAATATCAAATATTATTAAACAAATACCTTGACATTATTAATTTTTGAGTATATTTGTTTTAATGAAATGGAGGTACAGCATGAATATTGGTGATATCAGATGTCCATCGTGCGGAAAGCCGCTGACACCTGTCAGGCTTCACTGCACCGCATGTGATCTTTATGTTGTGGGTCAATTTGAAACAGACGCTCTAGCCGGGCTCAACAGCGAAGACCAGGCTCTGGCCATCGCTTTCATAAGAAGCTTCGGGTCTATAAAGAAACTGCAGGAAGCACTTGGGGTAAGCTATCCTACAGCCAGGGCAAGACTTGAAAAACTTGTGGAGAAGCTTAACAGGGGGATGAAGATGGATCCTTCTCAGTCTGTTGTTATAGAAAAGCTGGACAAAGGCGAAATAACCGTTTCGGAAGCGCTGGAGGTTCTGTGACATGCCGGCGTTCTTTCTTCTTTTTAAGACTGGTAGATTCATTATACCTCTACCCTGGTTTGCAGTCTGGCTGATACTTCTTCCTGTGGTTCCTGCAGCAATGATTGCAAGCCCATTTTTTCACAATAAAAGTTACGGAAACATACTGCAGAACGCACACCTTGTCTGGTGGGTCATCGTTGGTCTTCACGGGCTGACTGTTGATATTGACAGCAAAAACGGCGACAGAATATTTCTGTCATTTGTGTAAAGGAGACCGGTAATGAGCGATTCAAGGATGAAAATACTGGAAATGCTTTCTGAAGGTAAAATCACCGCAGATGAAGCTTCTTCTCTTCTGGAAAAGGTAACCGCTTCTGAAAGTATCACAGACACACCGGAGGAAAAAACAGACAGCAACAGAACTTCTCCGCGGTATCTGCGGGTTGTGGTCAACAGCACAGACGGAGACAAAGTCAATGTAAAGATTCCAATGAGTCTTATCAGAACAGGAATAAAACTCTCTGCACTGATGCCTGCAGAGGCAGCGGAAACAATGCAGGAAAACGGGATAGACCTGACCATGCTGAGAGACCTGCCCACAAACGAGCTCATCGAAGCTCTGCGTGAACTTGAGGTAAATGTAGACAGCGCTGACGGTGACACGGTAAGGGTATTCACCGAGTAGGTCACTGCGGTTTTCTTTTTGTAGATTAACCCCCTGAAGCAAACAATCGAATCAGGGGGTTATCCATATGAAAATCGCTCTTGCCGGACAACCGGGCTGCGGCCGCTCTACTCTGTTCAAAGCACTTTCAGGCTCTTCCAGTGCCGACACATCAAAACCACTGACCGTGCATGTACCGGATGAACGAATCGACTTTCTGGCAGAACACTGGAATCCTAAAAGTATAGTTACCGCTACCGTTACCTTTTTTGATGTACCGTCGCCGGCATTCAACCCTAAAAATATGGGCAGGATCAAGGAGTCCTCTGCGGTGGCATACATTCTTGACAACTATGCTCTGGGGAATCTGGAAGAAACCTTTCTTCAGAATGAGTCGGAACTGATGATTTCCGACCTGAGCATAATTGAAAAGCGCATTGCCAGGCTTCAGAAAGAGAGTAAAGGAAAACTGGCTGAAGCTCAGCTTCTCAGACGTGCCATGGACTCTATTGAAAATGAGATTCCTCTGAGGCTTGTTGAATTCACAGAACAGGAACTGGACATTCTATCACCATTCTCACTTGCTTCTCTGAAACCGCTGCTGGTTGTTTCCAACAGAGCCGGGGAAGGTGTCAGTGATGAAACAGCGGCAGGTGAACTGGTAACCAGACACGGAGGAGCATTTCTGGGAATAGACAGCGGGTTCGAGCTTGAACTGTGTGATTTTCCGGAAGAGGAAAGAGGCGAGTTTCTGGAATCAATGGGATTTGCCGAATCGGGAAAGACAAGGGTACTTTCTGCGGCATATTCGCTTCTTGATCTTATCAGCTTTCTGACCATGGGCAAAGACGAAGTCCGTGCATGGCCTGTAAAAAACGGCAGTACCGCTCTGGAAGCTGCAGGCACAATCCACTCTGACCTGGCAAGAGGTTTTATCCGGGCACAGGTGATACCTTTTGATCTGTTCAAAACTACACCGGATGAAGCAGAACTCAGAAAGACCGGTTCAACAGGTCTTCACGGAAAAGAGTACATCGTGCAGGACGGCGACATTCTGGAGATCAAGTTTTCTGTTTAGCCAGTTCTTTCATACGATGAATGACAGATCCGACCTCTGCTGATCCTATGAAAATTACGCACAGCCAGTAAAGCCAGATAAGTGTAGCCATGATACCTATGAATGAGCCGTACACTATACCCCAGTCCGGTGCACTGACGGCCTTCATGTATATGTCTGTACCTGCACCAGTCAAAACCATGGCCAGCAGGGCCATGAGCGCAGACATTTTCATTGGCATTGCTTTGTTTGGCGCCGCCCAGTAGAGAAGGAAAAAAACCAGAAAGGTAAAAGTAAGACCGAGAATACGGGCAAGAAGCCCTGTTAACCCCGGGCCGATCAGTGGCATCGATGTGAGGTATTCTCCTGCAGCAGAACCTGCTGCAAACTTTGCCCCGATGGTAAAAACAGCCGCGAAAAGAAAGCACAGTGCTACCAGAATTGCCAGAAGAAAGTCGTAGAGCTTACCCCACACGATATGACGGCCAGGAGCTTCAAACACCTTGTCCAAAGCTGTGCGTATGGTTCCAAACAATCGGCTGACCATCCATAGAAGGGTAATAAAACCGATGATGCTTATGGTGGTACCACCACCCAGAACAGCTTTTTCAAGGTCGGCAATTATGCCCTGTGGCACAAAGGGATTCAAACCGGTAAGCCAGTTCATGAACTCTTCTCTGAAGGAAATATCACCCATCACAGCCAGAGTACTGAAGTGAAAGATCAATACTGTAAGAGGGATAAGGGTAACCAGCACATTGAATGCGACAGCCGCAGCACCGAAGTAAACATTGTCGCGCCCCCATCCGATATAGAACCGGTGGAAGAACACTCCTGCGACTTTTAACGAATGCTTAACTCCGTTGAAAATTTTATTCCACGGTAACACTCTTCGCAAGGTTTCTTGGCTTATCAACATCACATCCCCTGGAAACCGCCACATAGTAGGCAAGAAGCTGAAGAGGTATTACAGAAAGAAGTGGAACAAGAATGTCTGTTAAGGGCGGTATTTCCAGAACCCAGTCTGCTACAGTTCTGATCTCGGTGTCTCCCTCGGTGGCAATAGCGAGAACCCTCCCCTTACGTGCCTTCACTTCATGGATATTGGACATGACCTTCTCGTAGGCAGCATCTTTTACAGCAATAACCGCTACCGGCATCATATCATCAATCAACGCTATTGGGCCGTGTTTCATCTCTGCCGCCGGATACCCTTCGGCATGTATGTAACTTATTTCCTTCAGTTTCAGAGCACCTTCAAGAGCCACCGGATAGTTGACTCCGCGACCAAGGTAGAGGAAGTTGCTGGTGTAGGTAAACTGCCTGGCTATCTCCATGATGGAATCACAGCCCTTAAGAATGGTTTCAACTTTCTCAGGAATTTCCATTATTCCGCGGCACAGCTCTATTCCGTCTTCCCTTGTAAGGCTGCCTCTGGCTCTTCCGAAAGCCAGGGCAATAAGAGATAGAATCATGGTCTGACCTGTAAAGGCCTTTGTGGAGGCAACCCCAATCTCCGGACCGGCGTGAATGTACACACCACTGTCTGTCTCCCGAGCCATGGTGGAACCAACCACATTTACAATACCCAGGGTTCTGATTCCCCGCTCTTTTGCAAGACGCAGCGCTGCCAGAGTATCGGCTGTTTCTCCACTCTGGCTGACAACAAACATTACGGTACCGTCTTCCAGAACAGGGTCTCTGTACCTGAATTCGCTGGCGTATTCAACATCAACCGGTATTCTGGCCAGTTTTTCAATTATGTACTTGCCAATAAGCCCGGAATGCCAGGAAGTCCCACATGCGGTGATGACTATTCTCTTCACGCCGCGCATGTCACTCTCGGACATTTCAAGCCCACCAAGCCTGGCTGTACCGTTCACAAGATCAATTCTACCTCTGAACGCATTTCGCAGCGATTCAGGCTGGGAGTTGATTTCCTTCAGCATGTAGTGGGGGTATCCGTCCTTTTCAATCTCGGCCAGATCCCAGTCCACATGCTGTATTCTGTCTCTGGTCATTCTGGGGTCTGATGAGTTGGAAGAAATACCGCCACTTGTTATCTCGACAATCTCTCCCTCTTCAAGGTAGATAACATTCCTGGTGTGTGCCACGATGGCAGCAACATCACTGGCGATGATGTTCTCGCCCTCACCGATACCTACAACCAGAGGGCTTCCATACCTCGCAGCCACAACTGTAGATGGCTGATCTGCGCTGATCACTGCAATACCGTAGGTTCCCCTTACCTGAACAAGAGCATCTTTTACCGCATTGAAAAGATCCTTGCCTTTGTCAACTTCACTGCCTACGAGTTTGGCCAGTACCTCTGTGTCTGTTTCTGACTCAAAGGAAAGACCGCGCTCTATCAGTTTCTTTCTGAGAGACTTGTAGTTCTCTATTATTCCGTTGTGAACAAGTGAAATTCTACCGGAAAAATCACTGTGGGGATGGGCATTCACAGTTGTGGGCTCTCCGTGGGTGGCCCATCTTGTGTGGGCGATGCCTGTAGAGGCGCTCAGTGCCTCACCGGGATCCATTCCTTCAAGATCGGTAACTCTCCCAGTGCACTTGCGTACAACAAGCTCATCGTTCATCTGCAGGGCATATCCGGCGGAATCATAACCTCTGTACTCAAGTCTCTTCAACCCGCTCAGAAGAACATCCAGTGCTTTTCCATTCCCTACATATCCAACTATTCCACACATTTAAGTACCTTTCTGAACAGAGCATAGTCATTGTCCAGGACTTCCTGAGCAGTATTCTCTGCAATAAACCTTACAACAGGTTCTGTGCCGGACGGTCTGATATGAACCCACCCGCCTTCTCGTCGCCACCACAGGCCGTCGGATGTGTCATCCGGCTGCCCCATGTACTGCTCCAGAAGAACGGCCATCCTGCTGAAATCTCCAGTGTATTCTACTTTTCTTTTAACATTGATGTACTCCGGAAAGCTGTCAGCCCACTCCGAAACAGTGGTTTCAGGATGCTCTCTGAGGTAGGAGATCACATAGGTCATGGCAACTGCACTGTCCCTGCCGAGATGACAGTCTCTGTGAATAACCCCACCGTTCCCCTCTCCCCCGATATCAGCTCCTCTTCTGTCCATTTCTTCCACAACATTTACCTCACCAACCGGACTCCTGAACACAACACAGCCATGTCTCCCTGCAGCATCTTCCGAAAGCCTGGAAGTAGACAGGTTAACAACAGCAGGTCCGGCCCGGTGCGCTAGAACATAATCCAGAGCCATTGCCACAGTGTACTCCTCGCCAATCAATCTGCCGGTGTTGTCAACCAGAGCAAGTCTGTCTCCATCAGGATCAAAACCAAAACCCACATCAGCATCTCTTTTAACAACCTCTTCTGCAAGAACGGTAAGGCTCTCAGTGCTGGGTTCTGCAACCCTGGGAAAGTCTCCCTCAGGGGTCATCTCCGGGAAGATCATTTCCCATTCAACATCCAGGGCTTCCATA
The DNA here is from genome assembly GCA_021162285.1 of Candidatus Fermentibacteraceae bacterium. GTDB lineage: Bacteria > Fermentibacterota > Fermentibacteria > Fermentibacterales > JCC-6 > Sabulitectum. The sequence goes on along the minus strand of JAGGYZ010000262.1, from coordinate 2,410 downwards.
ATTGCAGGGCCAAGCAACGCAGCTGTTGCTCCGGTCACATCAAGAACGACTTTGAGTTTTCTTCCCGTTTTTATTGCAAGCGGCAGCTCTGCCACAAGTTCTGCGTGCCTTGCAGTACTGCCCTCAAGAATCTCTGTTCGGGAACAACCCCTGTAATCTGTCCACTTTCTTTCAGTGGCAAGAAGACCCGTAAGCCTGTTCCTCTCCTCTGCCCTGAGGAAAACACCATCGGACCCAATCAGTTTCAGTGCATTCCAGTTGCCTGGATTGTGGCTGCTGGTCACAGCAATACCACCGGAAACACCTTTTTTCATGGCTTCAAGCTGGACAGTAGGTGTTGTTACAACACCCAGAAGCACAGGTGTACACCCAACACCAAGCAGACCTGCACAAACAGCAGCCTCAACAGCAGGACCACTCTTTCTGGTATCTCTGCCAACAACAACTCTTCCCGGTCCAACAAGCTCCCCGAATGCCGCAGCAAAACTGCATGCATCCTGCACAGTGAAGCTGTCACCGAATATGCCCCGTATACCGGAACCGCTGATTATAGGCTTGTTCATTGAATGTCACCTTTCAGAAACGGAGCCGCTGGAGCCGACGATCGGAGTCGAACCGATGACCTGCGCATTACGAATGCGCTGCTCTACCAGCTGAGCCACGTCGGCTCCGCGAAGTTCACAATTCTATTTTTATATACCCTGGTCGTCAACAGCAGACAACTGTACACTAAGCGAGAAGATGTACTGTGAGTAACCCAGGTCAGTTTCTGCTGCAGGGTATACCACTGTTTCCGTGCCATCTTTGAGTACCCGGTCACTCTTCATGTCCATCCAGCCGTACCGATATTCAAGACGGGCAGAAACAGGACCCCAGAGCACAATGTCAGTTCCGGCTGAAGCGGCAAAACCCACGCTGGAACCGTCTTCCTCAACGAAACTGCCGAAATCATCGGTTCCGGAATAACTGCCGCTTACCCCTACAATTCCAGGACCGCCGAACACACTGAACCCGTCCATCACAGGAAGCTGGCCGCAGGGAAATGCCCAGTAAAGCATGGATGAAATCTCACCATCCCATCCGGAAGATGCCTTTTTACTGAAATACTCTCCGCCAAGATGAAACACCAGCGGTCCGGGAGCATCCAGAGAAGCAACAATTCCATAGGAAACACCAGGTGTTCTGAATCTGAGATCGTAGTTTTCCTCCACAGGAGAAAAACTGGAAACGGAGGTTCCCACACCTATCCCCATGCCGCCGGGAAGTCCGGAAAAGGCTGCCAGTACCCAGACAAGACTAAACATCGTTCTGCTTTATCCAGTTGAGAAGACCCCCTGCTTCAAGAATTTCCAGCATGTCCGGGGGAAGAGGCGGGAAGGTAAATTCCCTGTCACCTACCTTAAGAATCCCTCTGGCTGGATCAACTGTAACTTTATCTCCTGGTGTGAAGTAATCCACAGCTTCAGGGCTCTGGACAAGAAGAAGACCCTGGTTTATTGAGCTTCTGTAAAATATTCTGGCAAATGATTTTGCAATAACCGCACTTACCCCAACATACTTGAGACCCAGTGTCGGCTGTTCTCTGCTTGATCCGCAACCGAAATTTGTTCCAGCCATGATAACATCTCCCGGCTTTACCTCATTCCTGAAGTCGGGGTCAAGATCTTCAAGCAGATGGTCAATGATCTCCGGACCGGTGGCACAGGTGTAGGTATACTTTCCCGGAAACAGGAGATCTGTGTTGATATCGTTCTGATCGTAGTAGTGTACTGCCATGCTAAACCTCCCTGGGATCTGTTATCACACCTGTAATCGCTGTGGCGCCAGCTGTTTCGGGGCTTCCGAGATAGATAAACGCATCCTTTTCACCCATTCGTCCTTTGAAATTCCTGTTCGCAGTGGAGAGACAGACCTCTCCTGGAGCCAGTGCACCCTGGTGCGCTCCAAGACATGGCCCGCACCCCGGCGGTAGAACAACAGCACCTGCTTTGACAAACTCCTCTATTATTCCCTGCTGCAGAGCTTTCACATATTCGTCACGGCTTGCAGGCCCCACAAGCATCCGTACAGAAGGAACTACCTTTCTGCCATTCATCACCTCAAGAGCAGACTTCAGGTCTTCAACCCTGCCGTTTGTGCATGTTCCAAGAAATACCTGATCCACTTTCGTTTCAGGAAGCTCGGAAACAGCACAGATATTATCTACTGTGTGAGGTCTGGCAACAACTGGAACAATCTTATCCAGATCGAAGTTGTACATCTGGCAGAAATCTGCATCGGCATCACTCCATACAGCGTCTTTGCACAGCTCTTCCCCGAAAAGGAAGTTCTGAGTCACTCTGTCTGCCGGGAAAACAGCAATTTTAGCACCCATCTCAATTCCCATGTTTGCAATGGTCATTCTCTCGTG
>JAGGYZ010000187.1 GCA_021162285.1 Candidatus Fermentibacteraceae bacterium | reverse complement strand
GAAATCTGGTTTGCGGAGAAAGACAATGGCGGAGTACCGAGCTGTATTCATTGAGTCAGTACAAAGAGCACAAAACAATAGACATTCGAAAAGGTTACCTGGAAGGGCGGTATGGAGCAATACCTTTCCTCGGTAATCTGAAGGATCTGAACTGGCATGATAATCGGGAGTAGGAGATACGAGAGGGAAGCCCCTTCCCGGGATGCAAGAAAAGTATACATTTTCTGCGAAGGCAGAAAGACCGAGTACAAGTACTTCAGATACTTCTTTGAAATGGATTCCAGAATAAGTCTCAATGTGTTTCAGATGGGTGAAGAGGACAATACCACACCTGCCGGTGTGCTTGAGAAGGCAAAGGAGTTCTACAAAACCACCGGGATAATTGATATTGATGAGGTCTGGCTTGTGTTTGACAGAGATTATGATAAACTGGATTCAAGAAAATCCCAGATAGAGAAAGTTCGGGAAGAATGTGCTTCGCTTGAAAACTGCAGGGTGGCATTGAGCAACCCGTGTTTTGAGGTATGGCTGTACTACCATTTTTTCGCTGAAGTTCCTGAATTTGAAGGTTTGAATGTCAGCGTAAACTGGAAGAGATATCTGGCAGATGCTGTTCTCGGTGGTTTTGATACCAGAAAACACCCGGTGCTGATAGAAACAGCACTTGCAAATGCCAGGGCTGTTTACCTGGAAGATGAATCCGGCGAGCCTGTGGTTTGTTCCACTGAGGTTTACAAACTTGCAGAATCAATTGTTCCGCTGGTGAAAGAGAAATTGCAGCTGCTGCATGGGAGGCACAATGGCTGATTACAGGCTGCCTGATTTTGACGAAGCTTCATCATCGCAGATACCGGCATTGCTTGAACTGGTGAACATGGGGTATGAGTATCTGTCCCGTGCCGAGGTAAGAGAGATGCGGGAGGGCAATTCGCAGTTTGTGCTGCGTGATATAGCCTATTCCGCCCTGCGGGCGATCAACGGAGAGAGCGTTTCTTCAAAAAGCATCCGCGACGCTGTTTTTGAGTTTGAGCAGGTTGACATGAGCGGCGGGGTGTTTGAAGCATCTCTTTCCATTTATTCACTGCTGCTGTCCGGCAGGTCTGTGTCGGAGATAATCGGGGGCAGGCGGGTTTCACCTCAGATGAAGTTTATTGATTTCAAAGAACCATCCCGCAATGTATTTCATGTGTGTTCCGAGTTCGAGATATTTGAAAGGCACAACAGGCGGCCTGATATAGTTGTGTTTGTTAACGGTTTTCCCTTTGCCGTGATTGAGAACAAGAAAGAATCGGTGAAGGTTGCAGAGGCTGTTTCACAGATGGTTCGGAACCAGGGGGCAGCGCAGGTGCCGAAGTTCTTCCTGTTTCCGCAGATTCTTATTGCCTGCAATGTTCACTCTTTGAAGTACGGTACAATGCTTACGCCTGAGCGGTTCTACTCTCACTGGAAAGAATCCGAGTTTTCAGAGGATACAGTTGCTTCAGTTGTGAACAGAGCTGTTTCCGTTTCTGTTGTTCAGAAGATTGCAGGTGACCTGATTCGCGGCGGGTACAGACAGACTTCAGGCAGAGCTGTAACAGAACAGGACAGTGGTGTTTACTCTCTGCTTCAACCATCCCGTATGCTTGATCTGGTAAGGAACTTCATACTGTACGACAGGTCGGTGAAGAAGATTGCCAGGTATCCACAGTACTTTGCCGTGAAGAAAACAATGGCAAGGCTGAAGACTTTTGATGAACATGGTAAACGAAACGGCGGGCTTATCTGGCACACTCAGGGTTCGGGGAAGAGCCTTACAATGGTTATGCTGGTTAAGAATCTTATCGACGACCCGGAGATAGAGCTGCCGCGTGTGCTGATAGTTACAGACAGGCGCACCCTTGATAAGCAGATAAGCGATACCTTTGCCGCGTGTAACATCAAGAAGGATGTAAGGAGGGTTGCCAGTGCCTCAGAGTTGCTTGAGGGTATCCGGCAGAAAGACCAGAGGGTACTTACAGCAATAATAAACAAGTTTGATTCTTTCTCATCTTTTGTTGACTATGTAGACAAAGACAGCAATGTGTTCGTGCTTATAGATGAAGCACACAGAACCCAGGGCGGGAAGGCGAACGCAGCACTGAACAGAATGCTGCCCAATGCCTGTCAGATTGCCTTTACCGGAACCCCTCTGATGAAGAAAGAGAAATCAAGTGCTGCCAAGTTCGGCGGTATTATTGACGCATACACTATCTCTGAAGCAGAGGCAGACAATGTTGTGCTGCCGCTTGTCTACCAGGCGAGATTTGTGGAACAGAAGGTGCAGAAAAATCTGCTTGACCGGTTCTACGAAAGGATAACATCAAGTCTTACTGAGGCTCAGAAAAAAGACCTTCAGAGAAAGTTTAATTCCTCTCAGATTGTCTTGGAAACTTCGCAGAGAATAGAAACAATTGCACTGGATATTCTTGACCACTACTCTGCATTTGCAGACACAGGGCTGAAGGCTCAGGTGGTTGCTCCATCCAAATACGCCGCAATAATGTTTCTGAAGGCATTTGAGCTGCAGAACGATATACCTGTTGCGGTTATTATCTCCGATAATGCTGAAAAGGAAGAGGATGACAAGCTGCCGGAGCACAAGAAGATAGTGGCAGACTGGCTGATAGAGGAAAAACGCAGGTACGGTTCCTCCCTGGAAAAGCGGGAGAGAGAGATTATCAGGGAGTTCAAGGAAGACCCGTCGGGAGTTCGAATACTGATAGTTGTAGACAAGCTGTTAACTGGTTTTGACGCTCCCAGAAATACATTCCTGTACCTGGCGAAGCAGCTAAAAGATCACAATCTGCTGCAGGCCATTGCCCGCGTGAATCGTCTTTTCGACGGAGATGAGCAGCACGAGGCAAAGGTGAACGGTTTCATAATTGACTATTCAAAGAATGCAAAAAACCTGCGTGATGCAATGGCTCTGTTCTCAAACTACGATCCTGAAGACATTGACAGGGCACTGCTGAACACAGGTGAAAAAATAGCGGAGCTTGAGAGGATATACCAGGAACTGCACGGTATTTTCAACACAGTACGAAACAGAAAAGACAACGAAGAGTACATCAGGCTGCTTGAACAGGATGCTGTGAAGAGAGAGACTTTCTACGAGCTTGTGAACAAGTTTATAAGGCAGTTTTCCGCCTGCGGTATGATTCATGATTTTGCCAGGAAATTCGGTGAAAAGAAGCTTACCCGGTATCAGAGAGAGCTGAAGAAGTTTGTGGAGCTGAAAAAGATCCAGAAGATAAAGAACGCAGAAGAAGTGGACTTCTCCAAGTACAAAGATCAGATAAGGCGAATTCTTGATAAGTATGTTTCATCGGAGTATGTGATAGAGCTTTCCGAGCCTCTGTGTCTGTCGGAAACAGAGGCTTTCAACGAGTTTATTGAAAGGTCTGAGAATGGTCTTTCCATCAAGTCAAAAGCAGAGGCTATTGCAGCTCAGACCAGGCGAACCATAAGCGAGCAGTACCACAAAGACCCGGAGTTCTACGGTAGATTCAGCAGTAAAATTGAAGCTTTGATTGAGCAGCTGAAGGTTGCCAGCCAGGAGGATTTGAAAGCGCTGTTCGATGCTGCCCGTGACTTCCAGACCCGGGTACAGAACTATGAAGACAGCGATATTCCAGGGGCGTTGAAGGGCAGAAAGGTTTACCATCCTTTCTACAGAAGCATTGTTTCGATTTTTTCCCATTATTCGGTAACTTCTGAAAATATCTGTCTTGTGGTTACTTCTCTGTATGATATTATTAAAAAAAACAAGATTGTTGACTGGGCCAGCAACATAGAAGTGCAGAGAAAGGTAAACCTTGAGATGGAAGACTATCTGTTCGATGTGGTGAAAGAACAGATGAGTATTCCTCTTAAAGTTGAAGAAATAGAATCCATCATGTCTTCGTTCTGGAACCTTGCCGTGAGAAACAGATGAAATCTGTTCTGATTTTCAAGTATGGCAGTGAATCCTTTGAGTACCATCTGGTACTGGAAGAACGGAAAACAATTGCTGCAACTGTTTTCCCCAGTTCTGAACTGCTTGTAAAAGCTCCTGTGGATGCAACGGTTGAGGGGATAGAGGCTTTTCTGGCCAGGAAGTTTCGCTGGGTGCTGAAACAGAAGAGGTACTTTGCAGGCTTCAAACAGGGCACTCATAAGCAATATCTCAGCGGAGAGACCTTCCGGTACCGGGGGCGCTCGTACAAGCTGCTGCTCCGCGGTAATTGTGACTCAGGAAGGGTTTCTCTGCAGCATGGCGTGCTG
>JAGGYZ010000208.1 GCA_021162285.1 Candidatus Fermentibacteraceae bacterium | reverse complement strand
TGAGATAAAGAATAAAAGTGTTATGGAGTCGCACTAACGACAGGGAGGTGCCTATGAGGATTATTCTGGTTTTACTTTTAGCAGCTGGTATGTCTCCAGGCAATGTGGATCTGCTTGTTCCACAGTCAGGGGGTGTTCCTGTAGTCGGGTGGACTGATGACAATGTTCCATGGCTGATGTACTGTGAGGAACCGGCTCAGCCTGTGAGCCTGGGCAGCTCCTGCAACGACATTTCACTGTCACTTCATCAGGCTTCAGGGCTTGATCCGGTTCTTGTGGCAATTACCGGTAAACTGAGCGATTGGAGCTCTTCTGCAGAGATAAGAAAGGTAACTATCTCTGACCTTTCTCAGGCGGCTTACTGCGAACTGGTGGCAGCAGATTTTACCCCGCCACCAGGTAGCTGCTCCTTTATCCAGTTGCCGGTGCTTCCCAGATACGTTGACTGCGATGCTGATAGAAGAGCTTTTATCGTGCTGAACACCGGCTACACCGATGGTCTGGTTCAGAATGAAGCCTGGATGACAACGATCCCCGTGCATCCATGGTCGACCCCTCTGGTTGAACCGTCTGATGCATCTGTCTGGAAACAGTGTTATTACGAAAATTCCGTCGGTCTCTCCGGCCAGATACCGGAGGGAACGCTGCCTATGTTTTCTCCTGCAACATGCGTGTCATGGATAGAGATGGGATATGACTACTACAGTGTGTGCAGTTTTTCCATGAACAGCGATACACTTGAGTGCACGGATTTCTACGTTGTCAATACCAGCGATCCTGCAATTCCCCCGTCGGTTCTTGCATCTGGTTACAGTGAGACCGATCAGATAGCTCTGTGGAACGACACAAGCGGAACCGTGTGGTGCGGTAGTTTTACAACATCCGCCACACAGCCGGTGAACACGCAGCTGTCTGTTCCACACTCTGAACTTCCTTTCGCCTCCGCACTCACAAGAACAAGGGGAGATCAGGGACTTGCGCTGGCCTGGTACGATGGCGCCAACATCATGATAAGGCACTGGGACGGTGAGTGGAGCGGGTACTCCCACACTGTGGAACCATGGTCTCATGTTTCCCCTGGGAATATCGCCGTGTGTAGTGATCAGGATGGATACTGGGTGGCGTGGAAAGATGATACAGAGCTGATGCCGGAGTACAGGTTCATTTCCAGGGAAACCATCACTGGAATACAGGAATCTGAATCGTCTTCAGGCGGAGGGATTGTAATTGCGGTGGGAGATAACCCGATTGCAGGTATAACTTCCTACCTTGTTTCACTGCCTGTAGCTGAGAACTACGGTCTGTATCTCTACGATCTCAGCGGGCGGAATATCCAGGAGATAACACACGGTTTCAGCATACGGGATGAAGGAGTTCTTGACCTGTCCGGCTATCCACCTGGAGTGTACAGCCTTGTTCTGAGAACCGATGGCGGTACTGCTTCGGTACGGATATTGAAAGCCGGAAACTAGAGGAAAATTAGTACAGGAAGAGCCCCCTTCGGTATTATCGAAGGGGGCGTCTGTGTGTTTTCTGCAGTTGTATGGAGTTTGAAGACCGGACAGTCAGTTAAGCTATTGCGGTATGTCTGTAATACCGTACTGAATTGCGGAAGGGGATAGAAGAACCTGCTGTGTTGTTTTTCTGCGCTCACCAATCATGAATTTTCTGAACTCACGTTCACACCGCATAACAAACAGGATGAAGACATCGTTACCCTCTCGTCTGCAAAACACACGGCAGGGGTTGATGACTAATTCTGTGTACCGGGTGCCGGTGAGTTCCAGTGGATGTCTGCCGGAGTCCGGAAACTGTTTCAGCGTTTCAATGGAAGAAAATACTTTTTCAGTCAGGCGCAGGGCAGCGTCCGGATTATCAAGAGCAATGTATTCGGCTATTTCGTTCAGGTTATCAAGAGCGGGTCTTGTCCAGACTAGTTCAGCCATTTTTTCATGTATTGTCTTGCGTCTTTTTCTGAAAGGGTATTCTTTTCGGAAACTGCCCGTTCCCCGGCGGAAATCCCTTCCAGGATCCGCATCCTCTCCTGCATCATCTCGTAATCGTCGGCATCTACCAGATATGCCGATGGTTTTCCGTACTGAGTTATAAGAACAGGTTCCCGGGTGTCATTCAGCTCCGCGAGTATTGCAGTGGCTTCTCTTTTCAATCTGGTGACTATTTCTGTTTTCATAATAGTGATACTATTGTATCACATTCTGAGAGTCAACTCCCTGCACCTTCCGTTATTCTGTTTCTTCCATCTGTTGCAGAAGTACTTCGGCTAGTGCTCCGGAGTTACGGTGAAGTCGTCGAAGTAGACTTCGCTGTCGGCCTTTGACCACACGCCCACTTTCCCGTCAACCGGTTCTTCAATTGTGTATTCCAGGAGGAGCTGGCCATCCAGGTAGCCCTGAATGTCTCTGCCGTTCACTACAAGTCTCAGATCGTGCCACTGGTTGGTCGGGGTGGGTGTGTTTCTTATCCATTCTATAGAACTGCGGTTGCCTCTTACTACGCGCCATAGTACCAGATTGTTTTCCAGGGAGCTTGCTCTGAGGGTGTAGTAATCTCCGTTTGGTTTCAGGTCGAAGAGGATTCCGGCGTTCTGGTCAATTCTTCCACCTGTGTTCTTGAAGCGGAGAGAGATCTCACCGCCGGTAAAGTTGTCTGTGTCTCTTGCAATGGCAAAGGGGTAGTAGGCGTATGCCTGAACATTGTCAAGGAACTCGGAGTACCTGTCTCCGTAGATCTCACGGGCCTGTTCCGCTATGTTGGCTGAGGTCTGTCCCTGTTCCCATCTGCTTCCGTCGAGAAACAGTGCCGGGTTGTCTTCAACCATTCCTGTTGTCCAGTAGCCTACTGCGGGAACAAATGAAACGGGTTCCCCACCAACCGGTTCACCTGAAAAGTCAACTGTTGTGATCTCCGGTGTTGTATCTGTATCTGCTGTTGTATCTGCAGCCTCTGTTGTATCAGCCGTGTGTGTTGCCTGTTGCACTGTTTGCTGCTGTGGTTCGTTCGGAGGTTCATTTCCGGCACCGCATGCCTGTGTAATGAGAAGGGTGAGAATCAGAGCTGCTTTGATACTGTTTGTGTGTTTCACTTACCGGGCCTCTTTCCTTTTTTGTTTATACCTTTGAATTTACAGCTTGCCCACCAGGAAACACCAAGCAGCAGTGGCAGCAGTGCGTAGAACCAGATACGGGAAGCTCTGGAATTGGTGTCTGCCACAAGAGGGTACCCCGGATACTGTGAGAGAGAGTCCGGCGTTACCGTTTGACCGGCAAGCTGATGTATAAGAGGTAGAACCTCTCTGGGGCTGTTGGAGCTGCTTTCATCGTGGTTACCGGCATAGTCGTACTCCACTGTTCCGTAATTATCGTCTGTTGCTGTTGTTCCCAGAAGGGTGTTTCCCGAGTCACAGGGGTAAATTGTAACCATATCAGGCACAGTGCGTTGAAGCTTGTTCAGAACATTGCGCCGGTAGTCGTGCAGCCTGGAGTCTTCCCGAGAGAGATATACTGTAACTGTAAGCTGCTCAGCCATCTGGCCTAATGCCTGTTCGTCTGCGGGGTTGAAGGAATTACTGCGGTTTTCGGATACATCCCGATAAACTCTGATGTTTCCAGCGGGTATGCCAAGAAGAATTCCGGTTGCAATGATGAGAGCAGATCGCCTGAATTTTGCCCATACATCTGTTCCGGGATGAAGCCAGATTACAGACAACGCCACAAAGCTGAGAGCTGAAACAACAGCCCGGGTAACCAGGGACAGAGAGAACAGCCCGTGCTCGAACGTGCGCAGAAAATCGGTGAGGGAGAGGGCGGAGATGGCATGCAGCCAGCTTTGCGTACCTGCCGCAAAGTCAAGAACCCATGAACCCAGAGTAAACGCCAGTGTTAGTATTGCCGCCGTTGCCGTGGAGTCTGTAAGGGCAGCTGCAAGAAATGCAATGCCCGCGATAATGAAAGCATACAGTGTGTAACCAAGGGTTAAGTTTGCAATCTCAGCCCAGCAGGTATGACCTCCCAGTGTTGTCCAGATAAATATGGAAGACATTGCAGGAACAAGAGCCAGTATCCAGCCCAGACCGAGAGCTGCTGCTTTTACCGTAATAATGTTCCACAGATTTAACGGAGACTGCATAAGAAGTTTCAGGCTGCCGCTCTGCTTTTCCAGACTCACAAGCCTTATGGCAACAAATGGGAAGAGCAGTGTGGTTATTAAATACAGTGCGCCGAAGGTGGGAACGAACACCCCGTCCAGCGGAGCCATGCCCCTTGCCATCTCCGGATACTGCATGGCAGTTCTGCTGGCCTGTGAGAACAGGCTTACCGCCTGAATGAAACTGTAACCGGTAAGCAGCGAGAGAATTAACAGCATTATCCAGAAGGCTTTTACGGAAAAAAGGCTTCGCACTTCCTTTGCATACAGTGTTCTGAGCAGATCAGGTGAGGGCAAGGAACACCTCCTCCAGACCGCCATCGGACAAACCTGCCTGCAGGCGAAGCTCATCAAGTGTACCGCGGCCCAGCAACCGTCCTTCATCAAGAAGAATGAAGCGATGGCAAATACGCTGTGCATCTGCAAGCTGATGTATTGAAAGCAGAAGAGAACGGCCGGATGAACAGACACTCTGCAGTATGTGAACAACACCGAGCATCTGCCTGAGATCAAGGCCGTCAAAGGGCTCATCCAGAATGAGAAGCGGTTGTGAAGACAGGAGGGCAATTCCCAGAAGGTACCTCCGATTGTACCCTTTGGAAAGGGTTCTTACCTTTTTGTGCAGTACGGAACCAAGCTCCAGCTGGCCTATTATTCTGTTCATCTGTTTTGTTTCAGTACCGTACAGATTGCGAAAGAATTCAAGGGCAACAGAAACAGGCATGTCCCTGTAGGGAAGTATGCCGTCGGGAAGATAGAATATTTCATCCCGGCGGTTGCCCGGGTTAAGCAGGGAACCGTGTTTGTAAACCTTACCGTTATTCACAGGCATCAGGGCGGTAATACCTTCCAGAAGGGTGGTTTTGCCTGAGCCGTTTGGCCCTATCAGCCCAAGGATCTCGCCCTGATGGATATTGAAACTGACATTTTTCAGCGCCTGGATATCTCCGTAGTGTTTCGAGATGTTTTCAATCTGCAGGAAAGTCGAAGAAGCTGCTGCCAAAGTTTTCTCCTGTGATGTTTCCAGAGTATTTTTCAGTTTGCCCGTTCGGAAACTGATAATACCGGATGATACCAATCCGGTCAACAAAAGTTAGTACAGGATCAGAAGCAGGCGACACTGATTATAAGTATAATTCCAATTGGTCTTGGATTGCTTCAGGAGGTTGCGGAGTTTTGGATGAGAAGGAACGAATTTTTAGTAAATTGTACATCTCCCGTCAAATTAACGGTTTAGCACGAACACTTGTTCTAAGATTAGATACAGACTGGTTTAATGCGATACACAATGCTAATGACTAGAGGTGGTTGTCTAAACAGCTACTTGCACTTTGTGATTGCTTACAAAGTAACACAAAACTGCAAGTTGACACTGAGGTGAATCTATGAGAAGTAGAACAAAACTTGAACTAACTTGGATTAATAAGGGTAAACACCCAAAGCTGGAACCTCGGATTTTGCTTGAAGACCCTGAGAAATCGTACCATGCAAAACGGAGAATCTCAAATGAAGATGTTTTTGAGAATATGCTCATTCATGGTGACAATTTGCTGGCCCTGAAAGCTCTTGAGCATGAGTATACAAATAGGGTGAAATGCATATACATTGATTCTCCATTCAATATAGGTGCTGCAGTAGAACATTATGATGATGGAATAGAACACTCACAGTGGCTAAATATCATGTATGAGCGAGTTATTATTCTGAGAAGGCTACTTGCAGAAGATGGGTCAATCTTTGTCCATATAGATAATGAAGAGCAAGCGTATTTAAAAGTCATTTTGGATGAAGTATTTGATAGAAGGAATTTTTGCAAATGATTTCTGTAAAACGTGCTTCACCAGCGGGTTTTAAAGTAATTAATCCTGGACCAATTACCGTTACAGACTACATATTCTTATATGCTAAAAACAAGGAGAAGTTATGCTATTATCCTCAACGAGTTGCGACAAATTACGATAGTAACTACAACCTCATCATAGACAATCCAAAAGAATCAGCAGAGCTATGGAAGTTTTCTAAGATTGTGGATATTCTTTACGCGAGGTACGAGTTCAAGGGATGGCGTGATGCTCGGGAAGCGTGGGGTAGTAATTGGAAGCTAGTACGAAATAGTTTATTGGGGGACATAGCATTAAAGAATGCAGACAGAGTTGTGTCTGTACGCGATCCTCATAAGCCTTCGGATACAATCGTAAAAGCAATGCGTCAATCAAAGGAAGAGCTAGAGAAAGTCATTGTTATCGAAAGAGAAAAGTACGATCCTATTTATATCTACAATGGCGGATCATTGTCATTCTATTCCAATAAAGTATATATGATTGACGGACAATTAACACCAACTATGATGCTAACTGATTTTTGGCCTGATATGAATTTTGCAGGGATAGCAAGTGAAGGAGGTGTCAAATTCAAGAATAGTAAAAAGCCAGAAGTGCTTGTTAAACGAATTCTTGAGCTATCGACAAAACCAAATGATTTGGTTCTTGGCTCGTTTCTTGGTTCAGGTACCACTGCAGCTGTCGCCCATAAAATGGGACGGCGTTGGATTGGAATAGAGCTAGGTGACCATTGTAATACTCACTGCCAGCCTCGATTAACCAGAGTAGTGAATGGCGAGGATCGAACAGGAATATCAAATATTGTTGATTGGAAAGGTGGCGGCGGCTTTAGATATTATCATCTTGCTCTATCCCTTCTGGAAAAGGATAAGTGGGGTAACTGGGTAATCAGCAAAGAGTACAATGCAGTGATGCTGGCTGAAGCTGTGTGCGTGCATGAAGGGTTTACCT